>CAYUCJ010000087.1:0-9771 GCA_964443285.1 uncultured Desulfobacteraceae bacterium
CATACCAAGGCGATCATGGAAGGTTGCAAGGAGAGGGCCCGCGGGGCGGGTCTCCGTTTCAGGGACGAGACTCTGGAATACATCGTAACCAACCGGGATCTGCTGGAGTTGTCGCCGAAGATGATGATTCCCACCCTCTATGACTTCTGGGTTCACGATGTGGAAGTTTTGAGAGAAAAGGGGCGGTATGAACTTTATCCGCACAACCCGTATGAAACGGTCATCAACACAAGTCCTGCCATATCGTTCTACAATGACAACAACCCCGACTGGTTGAACGTTATGATCTTTTATCACGTCCTGGCCCACATCGACTTCTTTCAGAACAATCTGTTCTTCCGCCACACCTGGGACTATGATTTCGGAGGCCAGGCCCTGGCCGACAAACGGCTGATCGCCAGAATGAGAAGCGAAAAGGGGCGGTGGGTGGATTACATCATCGAGTTTGCCAGGGGTGTCGACAACCTCGTGGGCTATTACAATGAACTGGCACAGTACAGTATCTCCCCCTTGAAGGCGGGTTCAAAACGTCTCGATTACTATTTTGACGTCTTTCTGCAGGAGCACCGGAAGTCACCGATCAGCGATTACCTGAAGAAAATCGAAAGATACAATGAATGCATCGAGGGATATGGCAGAAAGGGGGAGGATATCTTTTTTTCGGAAATTGAAAAGGAGCACCCGGAATTTGAGGCCTTTTTCAAAAAGAGCCTTGAAAAAAAGGTGGAGCGCCGGGTGGACCTGCTCCAGTTTATCCTGAACCGGTCGCCCTTCCTGAAAAGGGAGGAGAACAAGTGGATGATGGCGGTCATACAGGTGGTGAGAAAGACCTCCCTGTTTTTCCAGCCCCAGATACGGACCAAGATCATGAATGAGGGGTGGGCAAG
This sequence comes from uncultured Desulfobacteraceae bacterium, assembly GCA_964443285.1. Taxonomy (GTDB): domain Bacteria; phylum Desulfobacterota; class DSM-4660; order Desulfatiglandales; family Desulfatiglandaceae; genus CAYUCJ01. The sequence continues at coordinate 888 of CAYUCJ010000087.1, forward strand.
CTACTGGCATGAAATCCTTTTCCTTCAGGATGACCGCATCCAGGGCCACGAGGTCGATTTTGCCAGGGTGAACTCGGGTGTCACCGCCATGCCGAGGGTGGGGTTGAACCCCTATGCCCTGGGTATGCGGTTGTTCTACAATGTGGAGGAGATGGCGGACAAAGGAAAGCTGGATTTTTCCTTTCAAAGGCTTCTGGATGCGGACCAGCGAAAAAAGTATGACAGGAACACCGGTGTGGGCAGGGATTATATCTTTCAGGTCCGAGAAGACTTCTGCGACTTCATGTTTATCAACACTTTTGTGGATCAGGATTTCATCAACCGCCATAAGCTATTCGTGGCAGGGAGAAGGCTGGACCAGAGCCGGATGGTGTGGCAATACTACGTCAAAAGCCGCAAGTTGAAAGACTACCGGCAAATGCTCCTGGATTCACTTTATCACCCACCCCACATCACGGTGGATCTTGAAAAGGCCAAGGGGAACAAGACCCTTTACCTCAACCATCATTTCGAGGGAAAGCCCCTGGTCAAGGAATTCATAGCCAACACCCTCATGGGTGTTGAATATCTGTGGGGCGGCCACGTGCAGCTGGAGACCAGCGAGGTCATGACATCTCCCAAGAACGCACAGGACGCCTATGCGGCTCTCTTCCCCCGGTTGAGGGACGAGGTCGCTGAAGAGGAAATCAAATGGCAGCGTGTCGTTTACACCATGGAGAATCGTAAACTCTCCAGGAAGGTCCTCGAGGATTGAAAAAGCCTTATGGATAACATCCAAAAAGCCATGAAGTCCCTTGCCCGCAGGATGCAGCCCGAGGAGCAGGGGAACATTATTTCCTTCGAGGATTTTCTCTCCGTTATCACGGTGGACCCCTATCCTGTTTTTCGGAATGTGTTTCAGATCTTTCACGATATGGTCAAGTCCTATGTGGGTGAGGGTGTCGATGAATATCCCGAAGACCCCGAGAATATTCACTTCGCGTACTATGATTGCAGCCGGATGTTTGTGGAAGGGGCGGACCGCCCTTTCTTCGCTGACCGTTTGTTCGCCAATCGGCTGGTCAAACTGGTGGAGGCCCTCAAACGCGGGGCTCAGCAGAACAAGATTTACGTGTTTGACGGTCCTCCGGGCTGCGGCAAGTCTACTTTCCTGAACAACCTGCTCATGAAGTTTGAAGAATATGCCAACACGCAGGAGGGCAATCGGTTTGAGATCGTCTGGCGTATCGATCGTAAGCTGGCAGGCGGCTACGGGGCTTCCGATAACTTCTCGGTTCTGGAAAGGTTGTCGGAAATGCTTGAGTTCGGGCCATACGCTGAAAATGAGATTCCCCGCGAGAGCCGTGAACCCGTGATCAGCCCGGGCCAGATCCTCACTGAACCCCATGAGGATTTCATTGAGATCCCCTGTCCAAGCCACGACAACCCCATCATGATCGTCCCGAAGAATTACCGCCGTCCCTTTCTTGATGACCTCCTGAAGAAAACGGGAGCCAGCGAGAAACTCCTCAGTGAAAAGGAATATGAGTGGGTATTCAGGGACACGCCCTGCACCATATGCACCAGACTCTACGAGGCTTTGCTCAACAGGCTGATGAGTCCGGAGAAGGTGCTCGAGACCGTCTATGCCCGGCCTTATCGCTTCAGCCGAAGGCTTGGTGAGGGTATCAGTATCTATAACCCGGGCGACAAACCCATGCGCCAGGAGGTGCTCTCAAATCCCGTGCTGCAGAAAAGGATGGACCGGTTGTTCAGAGCCAGCAACCGGGTTCAGTATGTCTTTTCCCGTTATGCCAAGACCAACAACGGGGTGTACGCCCTCATGGACATCAAGTCCCACAACAAGGAACGGCTGATCGAACTCCACAATATCGTGAGTGAAGGGGTCCATAAGGTGGAGGACATGGAGGAGAATGTAAACTCTCTCTTCCTCGCCGTGATGAATCCGGAGGACAAGAAAAATATTCAGGACTATCAGTCCTTCCTCGACAGGATCGAATACATCAATATCCCCTATGTCCTGGATCTCCAGACGGAAGTAAAGATCTACAAGTCCATTTTCGGCAGGCACATCGAAGAGCATTTTCTCCCCATGGTCCTTCAGAATTTTGCTCGGGTCATCATCTCCTCACGTTTGAACACCAGGTCGGGTGCATTGCTGGAATGGATCGGAGACCCTGAAAAGTACCGTCTCTACTGTGACAGGAATCTCCAACTTCTCAAGATGGAGATCTATACGGGCAATATCCCCGCGTGGCTATCCGAAGACGACCGGAAAGGGTTCACTTCCAAAAGGCGTCGGAGGGTCCTGACAGAGGCGGAAACTGAAGGGCAGGGAGGTTTTTCGGGGCGTGATTCTCTTAAGATATTTAATGAGTTTTATTCCACCAGCAGTGGGGAAGACCGATTGATCAATATGTCGGCCCTGTGCAAGTTTTTCACAAAGGTACGTCCCGATCTCGGCGAATCCATCCCGGAAGGATTTCTGGATTCCCTGCTCCATCTATACAACTACAAAATCCTCCAGGAAGTGAAGGAGTCTCTCTACGACTACAATGAGGAACAGATCGACAGGGACATCAAAAACTATCTGTTCGCTTTGAACTTTGAAACCGGGGCCGTGACCACCTCCACATTTACCGGGGAAAAACTGGAGATCACCGATGGGTTTTTCGAGGGCATGGAATCCCGCATCCTCGGCCGGAATGTGGACAGCGAAAAACGGCTCGCCTTCAGGAAAAACGCTCAGAAAGAATATACCTCCAGGACCCTGACCCAGGAAATCATGGTAGAGGGAAAACCGGTCACGGAAACCGCCCTCTACCAGTCCCTCCATGAGCGATATGTCTACAACCTGAAGGAAAAAGTGCTGGAACCCTTCCTCAAGAACGAGAACTTCCGGAGAGCCATCAAGGATTACGACATAGAGGACTTCAGGACCTACGACAAACGGATACGGGAAGATATTACGTTTATGGTCCGCAACCTGATGGAGAGGTACGGGTATACGGAAAAGGGCGCAAAAGAGGTGTGCATCTACGTCATCGACAATGAGCTTGCCAAGACCGTTTCAGAAGATTAGACAACATCAGAACCTGGTCACGTTTTCAGCAAAGTCGGGATCCCCCATTATTTTTTTCGCGAACTTGATATATTTTGAAACGACGGCTCGGACGGCCAGCTGTAGGGCATAGGGGCGAATGGGCTTTTCCAGCAAGTGGTTGATTCCCGACGCCACACACGTGTTCACCACCTCGTCGCTTGCGTATCCCGTCATGACAATGGCGTCTTCGTGGGCCATGGGAAATTTTTCTGAAATACCATCCAGAAAAACAAAGCCGGTATTTTCTCCCATGAACACGTCCAGGATGAATATGGCGACCCCCGTTTCCCGGTTGAGACAAAAGGCCGAGGCCTCGTCAAAATCCGTGAAGGCGTAAACCTGCCCCCAGGTGTAAAAGGACTTGACGATCTCCAGAATGGCTTCGCACACGGTAGGTTCATCATCAACGATAATGACATCCAGGCCGTCAGCCATGTTCATTCCTCCTTTCCACTCTTATCTGAAGTGTATCACTTTTCTTGTTTTTCTTGAAGGGACAAGAAGACCCTCTCGGGTGTCAGGGGCAATTCCTGTATCCACACTCCTGTGGCGTCATGGACGGCGTTCAGAATGGCCGGAATGGTGGGCATGATGGCCCCTTCACCCACTTCCTTGGCACCAAACGGACCGTTGGGCTCGTTGCTCTCAACAATGATGGCCTTCATATTGGGCATGTCCAGGGCTGTGGGGATCTTGTATTCGGCAAGGTTCGGATTGAGGATCCGGCCTTTCTGATCGAATTTCACTTCTTCCATGACGGCTTCCCCCAGCCCCATGGAAAGGGAGCCCTCCATCTGGCCCTCCACGGAATTCCTGTTGATGGCAAATCCGCAGTCGTGGGCATCCGTTATCTTGTCGACGGTCACCTTTCCGGTTTCCATGTCCACGGTGACTTCAACCACCTGCGCAGAACACCCGTAAGCCGGAGACGTCCCCACGGCGGCGCCCTTGTAGGCGCCACCCAGCTTGGGAGGCTTGTATTTTCCCGTCCCAACGATCGTACCCTTTTCAAGGTAGGCGAGGCGAGCCGCCTCCTTGAAGGTCAGTTCATCGCTTTCAGGATGGTCGGTCCAGCCACGGTGTTCCCTGATGTACTCCTTTCTCAGGTCGGAGATATCCACGTGTTCGTCTTTGAAATGGATGAAACCGTTTCGGGCTTCAATGAGTTCCACGGGCATATCCAGTTTGCGGGAGAGGGTTTCCAGCACCTGCCTTTTCACGTCTTCGGCGGCTTCCTTGGTCGCGTGACCCGTCATGAGGGTTTGTCGGCTCGAATAGGCCCCAAGGTCTACGCTCAGATCCGTGTCTCCGGATATGACGCGCACATCCTCATATCTGACGCCCAGCGCTTCCGCCGCGATCATGGCCATGGCCGTGTCGGAGCCCTGTCCGATTTCAGCGGAACCCGTGAGCACCTTGACCGTGCCCCCATCTTCAGAGAGCTTGATCACCACCGTGGAATGAAAGGTGTCGGAACGGTAAATGGGATAGCCTGCGCCGGAGACGAAAAACCCGCAGGCCATGCCCACTCCTTTGCCCCTGGGGAGCTTCCCCTTTTTGCGGTTCCAGTCTGAACCTTGCTTCACGGCTTCGATGCACTCCTTCATACCCAGGCTGCTCATGTCCAAGGCGTTACAGGTCACGTCGCCCGCTTTCATAATGTTCTTGAGCCTGAAATCCAACGGGTCGATCCCCAGTTCTCCGGCGATGATATCCAGCTGCTGTTCCCAGGCGGCCCTGGCCGCCACGCCCCCGTGGCCCCTCTGGGCGCCGCAGGCCGGCTTGTTGGTGTATACGCGGTATCCATCGTATTTCATGTTGGGAAGCCTGTAGGGGCCGCCCAGAAGCGATCCCGCATAATAAACGGTTGCAATGCCGAAACTGGTATAAGCCCCCCCATCCAGGTAACAGGTGTTCTGGAGGGCAACCAGTGTGCCGTCTTTCTTGACGCCCGTGGTCATTTCATGGACGAACTGGTGCCTGGCCCTGGAATGGAGAAAGACCTGTTCCCTGGAGTAATTCATCTTGACAGGTTTCCCCGCTATTCTGGAGAGGAGGCAGGCGCTCAGTTCCAGGGGGGTGGCCTCACATTTGGGGCCGAACCCGCCTCCCACGCAGGGCTTGACCACACGCACATTCCCGACGGGGATGCTCAGAACCATGGCGACGGTCCGCATGACGTAGTGAGGTACCTGGGTCGAGGAGTGGAGAGTAAGCTGCCCTGAAAGGTCATAATCGGCGATACAGACATGGGGCTCCATGAAGGCACCATCCTGTCGCTTGTTGACGAAACGATCGGTCCTGACAAGATCGCATGCCTTGAAGGCCTCTTCCACGTTCCCGAATTCCTGGTGCACCTCGGCGCACAGGTTGCCGGGAAATTCTTTGTGAATCAGGGGCGCCCCTTCCGCAAGGGCATCGTCTACAGTGAAGACGGCGGGGAGTTCTTCATAATCCACCTTGATGAGGGCAAGGGCCTCGAGGGCTGTTTCGAGGTCCACTGCGGCAACCGCAGCGATTTCATCCCCCACGTACCGGACCTTGTCATGACAGAAGAGGGTTTCATCGTAGCGCGCGGGACTGACGCCGTATTTCACGAGACCCGCGTCTCGGGAGGTTGCCACGGCCCGGACACCGGGAAGCTTGTGGGCTCTTGAAGTGTCAATATTCAGGATTTTCGCATGGGGCACGGGGCTTTGAAGGATGGCGCCATAAAGCATGCCGGGCAGGTTCATGTCATCCACAAACCTGGCTCGGCCGGTGGCCTTGTCCGGAGCGTCCACGCGGGGCAGCCTACTGTTGATAACCGTACATTCACTCATTTCATAACTCCCTTCAGATGATGACAGCTCACATCATAGTGCTGCAGGCTCTCCTGAACCATTCTCGGGTGCGGGTGTCCCCGATCACTGTGCACTATGAACCTTTTTCACTGACTTCTTCAATGGCCTCCACGATTTTCTGGTATCCGGTGCAACGGCACAGGTTTCCCGAAATGGCAGTCCGGATTTCCTGTTCGTCCGGATGGGGGTTCCGGTCCAGCAGAGCCTTTGCAGAGAGGATCATGCCCGGGGTGCAGAATCCACACTGAATGGCTCCATTTTCAACAAAGGCCTGTTGGATGGGATGCAGTCCACCCTCCGTTTCCACCCCTTCAATGGTCAGGATCTTTCTTCCATTGGCCTGGACGGCCAGGATCAGGCAGGAACTGACGGCCCTGCCGTCCATGATGACCGTGCAGGCCCCGCAGTCCCCCTCGTCACAGCCTTTTTTGGTGCCGGTAAGACCCAGGTCGTACCGGAGCAGGTCCAGCAGCGTCAGGTTGGGCTCCACGGCCAGTTCATATTCCTGGTCGTTCACAGTGAGCTTGATGATCTGTTTCATCCCGATCTCCTTATGTCCTTCTATTGATCGCGGGCCAGGCCGTAGGCCGCCCTGAGTGTCCTTTCAGTGAGAACCTTGACCATGGCGCGGCGGTATTCCGCCGATCCCCTGAAATCGTCTATGGGTCGGCTCTCCAGAGCTGCTGCCTCGCCGGCACGCTCAAAGATCTGCTCGGAGGGGTTTTCACCCATCAGGAGTTTTTCGGCGGATGTCGCACGAAGAGGCGTCGGGCCGACGGCGCCCATGACGATGCGGGCCGATGCAATAGAACCGCCGGATTCGTCGAGCGAAACATATGACGCCACGCTCACCAAAGATATTTCTAGGGCCTTGCGCGTTCCCAGTTTGATGTAGGCGGCCCCGCATCCGGAAGGGGGTGTTTCCAGCACAACATGCGTGAGGAGTTCCTCCGGCTCCATGGCGGTTTTGCCCGGACCCTGGATCAAATCCTCCAGTGCGACAAACCGTTCACCGTCCTTTTTTCGGAGAACGACCCCGGCCCCGTATGCCATGAGTGAAGGGGGGAGGTCGGCGGCGGGTCTGGCCGATACCAGGTTGCCCGCCACGGTGGCCAGGTTCCGAATAAGGGGTGATCCCAGGACGGAGGCTCCGTGGGCCAATGCGGCGTATGACCCCTTGACTTCAGTGGATTCGGCAATCTCGGCCACGGACATCAAGGCCCCGATCCTGATGGTGCCGTCATATGAATCGATCCCTTTGAGTTCTTCGAGCCTCCCCAGGGAAACCACGTGCTCGGGAGCCAGGATCTTCTTCTTCATATTGACGATGAGGTCCGTTCCTCCAGCGAGGGGCCTGGCCCGTTTTCCCAGTTCCGCCATCACCTCGCAGGCCTCCGCCAGCGTGGCGGGTTCGTGATAATCAAATTTCGGTAAAAGCATGTGTTGTTCTCCTTCTCAACTCCAACGATGATGGAACCTTAAAAAGCCCGTCACGAATCGCCGTTTCCCCAGCGCTTGAAAAGATGGTGTTCGATACCCATGTAATCGAAAATCTTTCCGATGGTCTGATCCAGAATATCTTCGATGGTCTCCGGCTTATGATAGAAGGAGGGGACCGGCGGGAGTATGTGAGCCCCCATGTCGGCGGCCATGGTCATGAGGTGGAGGTGCCCTTTATGGAGCGGCGTCTCGCGGACCACCAGGACCAGCTTCCTTTTTTCCTTGAGGGTTACATCTGCTGCCCTCACCAGGAGGTTGTCCGTATAGGAATTGGCGATTCCCGAGAGGGTCTTGATGGTGCAGGGCACCACGATCATGCCTTCGGTCAGGAAAGATCCGCTGGCGAGGGGTGCAGCCACATTGCGGTTATCGTAAAAGTGGTCGGCCAGCGCAGTCACTTCATCCGGATTGAGACCGGTTTCAATCTCAATATTCTTCTTGCCCGCCTCAGACAGGATCAGATGGATTTCAAGATCCATATCCTTGAGGAACCGGAGCATCCTGATCCCATAGATGACTCCACTGGCGCCGGATATGCCGACGATGATCCGTTTTGTCATATTTGCAGTGCCTTTCCGCCTTTCATCCGGTGTCCCTGGAGGATCGCCTTGCGATTTGATCCAGAATGAGGTCCACCAGGATTTCGCTGTTACGAAGGATCCGGGAGATGCCTTCACCATCCAGATCATCCCAGTGAATGCCTCCGGTGACCACGACGCGCGTGTTCAATGTGGCGGCAAGGATTTCAGAGACGGCCTTGACCAGGTCATCTTCCTTGTGGCCCAGGGCACAGATGACCGAGGCCGTAGCGCTCGTGGCCTTCGGATCTTTCAGACTCGGTCTCGGCTGGGCGAAGGCCACGGCACCGATGTGAGGCCTCTCCCCACCCCAGATGGCCACGACCGTGTCGTCCCCGACAGACCTGACGGCCGCCTCCAGGTCGTATCGTCCCTCTTGGGTGACCACGCTGAATTCCATCACAACATCTCCATGGCCGTTTCCAGGATTGCCCTCGCAAAAGAGGGGTCTTCCATGTTGGCATTCACTTCCTTAACCTCAACGGCGGGTTTGAGGCCCGCCCGGAGTTCGCGGACGAAGATAAGATCCTCTTCAGGATCATAGGTCGAATTCCCTTGGGAGTCAACTGAAGACCACCCCTTGAGCGGAAGCACCACTTTTACAGGACCTTCGGCCTGGTTGATTTTTTCAGCGAAGGTGCGGGCGACACGTTTCAGTTCGTCGGGAGAGAGTCTCAGCCAGGTCCGGTATTTGTCCAGATCATACCTGCGCCGCTCATGATATTCTTTCTTGTATTTCGATTTGGACGGGGTCATATGATTGACGCTGCAAGTGGAAATAATCTGCGGAATTCCTGCCTTTCCTGCCGATTCGAGTCTGCCGGGTCCCGCATCACGCATGAATCCGAAGAGGTGCTCTC
>CAYUCJ010000088.1:0-9589 GCA_964443285.1 uncultured Desulfobacteraceae bacterium
CTGGATGAATTTTCCCTTACACGAAAATTTGGAGGCGCGGAGGAGGCCCTGAAGTAATTCCCGGAGCTCTGATATAAAAAGCTGTGGGCCAGGACTCCAAGAACCTGATTCAAAGAAAGGAGTAAAGTCATGACTACCCTGCAAACAAGAGAAATCACGACGCTCAAATATGAAAGGCCGACCATTGACAAAGGGTATGCTAACCAGACCCTGTGCGTGGACCTTTCAACCTCTTCCATTAGCATCAAACCCGTTTCCCGGGAGATGAAAAACGTGTTTGTGGGGGGCAAGGGCTTCGATCTCCGGCTCCTCTGGAACGCCGTGAAGGATCAGACCCGGTGGGACGCTCCTGAAAACGCCATCTGCATTGCTTCCGGCCCCATGGGCGGGACCCCCAGTTACCCGGGATCCGGAAAGAGCATCGTTACGACCCTCTCCCCCACCACGGGATCCGTCATGGATTCCAACGTGGGCGGTTACTTCGGCCCCTACCTGAAGTTTTCGGGATTTGATGCACTGGAGGTGGTCGGACACAGCGGCGGAGACGCAGTCATCGTGATTGACGGCCCGGATCAGAAAATAAAGCTCCTGGAAATACCCGGACTTCCCGAAGATTCCTACGCCTTATCGGCTGTTCTCACCGATTTTTTCGCCGGGGGGAAAAAGCAGGATATCTCAGTGGTCTCCACAGGCCCGGGGGCAAAGTATACCCTGATCGGTTGTCTCAATTTTACGTGGTATGATGTCAAACGGAAACGTGCGCGATACAAACAGGCCGGCCGTGGCGGCATCGGTACTGTTTTTGCCCGCAAGGGACTCCGGGCGATCGTGGCCCGATGGGATTCGGTCACCATGGACACAAACAAACCGGCGGACAAAGGCGCCCTTACGACCGTTGCCAAGGCCTATTCCAAGGAAATCAGGGAGCTGGACCCCAAACAGAATGAAATGGCCAAGTTGGGAACCACCCACCTTGTCCCCATCATGAATGACTTCGACCTCCTTCCGACCCACAACTTTCGCTACGGCCAACATCCCGGCGCCAATAACATCGGGCCCGACGTATTCCGCCATCTCTTCGACCCCGGGTTTGACGGCTGCTGGAAAGGTTGCACCGTGGCGTGCTCCCACGGGATCAAGGACTTTATTCCCATGACCGGGTTTTACCAGGGTCAAAGGGTCTTTGTGGACGGGCCGGAGTATGAAACCATAGCCGGCTGTGGATCCAATATCGGCGTGTTCGATCCTTTCACCATTGTGGAGATGAATTTCTACTGTGACGCTTATGGACTTGACACCATTTCCGTGGGGACGTCCATCGCATTTGTCATGGAATGTTTCGAGATGGGGATCCTTAACACCTCCCACACGGATGGCATGGACCTGCACTTCGGAAACCGCCTCAGTGCCCTTTCACTCCTGCATCAGATGGCCGCCGGAGAGGGCTTCGGCGCCCTGGTGGGTCAGGGGATTCGCAGGATGAAAAAGGTCTTTGAAGATGAATTCGGTGCTGACGCCAGTGTCTTGAAAGATATCGGCATGGAATCCAAGGGGTTGGAGTTCTCTGAGTACATGACCAAGGAATCCCTGGCTCAGCAGGGTGGTTACGGCATCGCATTGAAAGGCCCCCAACACGACGAGGCCTGGCTCATTTTCGTGGACATGGTGCACAATTACATGCCTTCCTTCGAACAGAAGGCCGAGGCCCTGCACTGGTTCCCCATGTTCCGTACCTGGTTCGGGCTCTGTGGACTCTGCAAGCTGCCTTGGAATGACATCGTTCCCGAGGACAACAAGGAAACCCCTGAGCCGGCCAAAGTCATGAAGCATGTCCAGTGGTACGCGGATTATTACAGCGCCCTGACCGGGAAAGAGGCCACGCCCGACGATCTGATCAAGATGAGTGAAGCCGTCTACAACTTCCAACGGATTTTTAACCTTCGAATGGGTTATGGCAAACGGGAACATGACACCCTTCCTTACCGGGCCATGGGCCCGGTCACCGCTCTGGAGTACGAATCACGCCAGGAAAGGTATGACGAGCAGTTGACTGAAAAATGCGGTATTGATATCACCGGGAAAGAAACAGCGGAAAAGGTGGCCATCCTCCGCAGGTTCAGGGAAAAGCAGTATGAGGAACTCAAGGACGCCGTTTATGAACGGCGAGGATGGAACAGAGACGGAATTCCTACTTTGAAGACGGTCAAACGGCTGGGTATCGACTTTCCGGAAGTTCTGGAAGTGTTGAAAGCCAATGGCGTCAGCTCGTGATTCGGGTCGGTGACAAGCAGATGCCGTGGCACGAGGGAATGACCGTTTCCACGCTGCTTGCGGACTTGAAAGACGCGGATTTTTGTGCGGTGGTGAGACTCAACGGCAGGACCGTTTCAAGACCCCATTTTGGGACCACCCCTGTCCCGGACGATTCCGAGGTGATCCTGATCCCGATGGTTGCGGGCGGCTGAAAATGGTGGCGACCATGCAAAGGGACCCGGGTCTTGCACCCCAGGTCACAGCGGCCGTCTTTTGCCGCATCCTTCTCAATACGGCCCGCAGATTCGCCTATCCCTTTGCGCCTGTCCTGAGCAGGGGACTGGGCGTCCCCATCACTGCGGTCACCAGGCTCATCGCCACAAACGAAGTCCCAAGCGTCTTCGGGATCTTTTTCGGCCCGATTATCGACCGGATGGGATCAAGGAAGATCATGCTCACCGGCCTGGTCCTGCTCTTTGTGGGTATGTTGACCGCCGGTGTGTTTCCCCTCTACTGGGTCGTCTGGATGGCCTTCCTGCTGGCGGGATTCGGAAAAAGCCTTTTTGACCCTGCGGTTCAGACCTATGCAAGCAAAAGGGTTCCTTACCGCCGCAGGGGGCTTGTCATAGGGCTGCTTGAATTCAGCTGGGCCGGCAGCACGCTTCTGGGAATACCCATGGTGGGTTTTCTTATCGCCCGGATCGGCTGGCGTGCGCCGTTCTTTGTCCTTGGCTGTCTCAGCGTCGTTGGTCTGCTGACCCTGGCCGTCTTATTCCCTTCGGACCGGCCCGCAACACACGCGCCTCATGAAAGAAAAGCAGCCAAGCATTGGTGGATGGTATTACAGGAGCGGGCCGGAAAGGGTGCGGTCCTTTTTGGTTTCTTCCTAAGCCTGGCCAACGACAGTCTCTTCGTGGTCTATGGGGCGTGGCTTGAAAAGACCTTCAATCTCAGCGTCACTGCCCTGGGTTTAGGTACCACCGTCATTGGGGTGGCGGAACTCGCGGGCGAAGGTCTGACCGCCGCGCTGTCAGACAGACTCGGCCTGAAACGTTCTGTCCTTTGTGGGATCGTCATCTCAACAGCCTGCTACGGTGTCTTTCCCTTTCTTGGGAAGGATCTGACACGCGCCCTTTTCGGGTTATTCATCGTGTTTATCTCCTTTGAATTCACCATCGTCACCGCTTTTTCCCTCTGCACGGAGTTGCTGCCCCATTCCCGGGGAACCATGATGGCGACTTTCCTGGCCGCTGCCGGCGCAGGAAGGGTTATAGGAGCCATGATCGGCGGAGCAGTCTGGACCGCAGGCGGAATCCCTCTGACCATTCTCGTCTCCCTCCTGGCAAACGGCCTAGCCTTCCTGTCTCTATTCTGGGGGTTGTATCATTGGATGGAGTCCTAAGCAAGGCGATGTGGATCAGGGATCAATCGCCGGATTGATTTCGAAAGATGTCGAGATAGGCCTCCCACTCGATGGGCAACAGGGATTTTTTCTTGTTGTTGCATTCCTTGCAGGCCGCCACCAGGTTGCCTTTCTTGCTCTTTCCACCACGGCTCAGCGGCACCACGTGGTCCATGGTCAGTTGATCGCGGCCCGCCTGGCATCCGCAATAGTGGCAGATGCCGGAGTTGATCCTTCGGAGCCACCATTCGCTCTTTCTCAGTTTTCGGGCCTTTTCCTTCTCTTTCTTGATGTCCTGCTCGTCGGCTTCTGCCTGCTGAAGCGTCATATAAACATCCCCATTATGACTGGGCATTGGATATGAGTTCCTCCGCCTCCACTCCTATCACGTGCATGCCCCGGTAGAGGCCTTCATCGATTTTTGAAACGTGTCGCACCCTGGCATCAACCTTGATCAGGGCCCAACTGGCATAGAAGGTAATGTCTCTGATCTGGTCTCCGCTCTTGAGCCATTTGGTCAATATCCGGTCCTTTTCAGATACCAGCAGGCCTATGCCGTGTGAGGAGTAATCCATCACATTCAGACGAAAAGCCTTTTCGTCCCTTTGGGACATTCCATGGGAGAATTCCACATATACAAATTCCGGGACCCGTGTCATTATCCTGCTTTCCCGCCGTTTTTCAAGCTTTTCCGGGATTTCATCCTGACTTTCCATCAAATCCCCTCCCGAATCAGGGGAGGGTTCCGCAATTCCCGCCGAGACGCCCAGATCGAGGGCTTCCAGCCTAGCCTCTATTTCCTTGTCTTCAGGATCTATCTTCCGGGCATTCTGATAAAGGCTGCGGGCAAGGTCCTTGTCTCCTCTCTTTTCTATTTCAAAGCCGATCCTGAACTGTATCCTCCCCTTTTCTTTTTTTCCCAGTTTCGGTCCTTCGAGGAGTCTTCCCACTTCGACCATGGCCTCCTCCAAAGACTCAAATCTGGCCACGCACGCGGCGATCTCAGGAACGATCTTCGCAGGAGGATAGTCCAGTTGCAGGAGCCTTCCATATTCTGTTATCGCTTCCTTGTAATGCCCAAGCTCTTTCAAGGCAAACGCCCCGTCCAGGACGGCCTGCACATTTCCCGAACTCGAGAGGGTCTTCTTGATCCGGATGATCTCGGCGCCGGAGATATCCTGACCATTTGCCAGTTCCAGTTTTGCTATCTGCTCCTTGACCACTGAAACCCTTTCCTGCAGCATGGTTCTATCTGGGGTTTCCAAGACCTTTGATTCGGAAAGGATTCTGTCATAGACCTCCAGGGCCTCTGAAAACAGACCCATGGAGCAATACACCTCGGCTTCCTTCATCTTCGTCTGCAATTCCGTCATCCTACCGTCCTCGCGTTATGTCTCTGGGGGTTTGACCCCGATTACCTCCCTCTCAGCAGACTCCTCGACAACTTGCTTTTTCCGACCCGTCTGAGGTCGGGTAATGCCAGGTCACAGTTCAGCCGCAACATGGCCATGGGTGTCGAAACATCAACCATCAGAAAAAGGTACCCGACCGGCGTCTTTTTCACATATATCTTTGCATCCTGGAACAGGATCTCCACCTCTTTCGCGCCCTTTAGCGAATGGATGAAGAGCCCCCATGATTCCATGTTTTCGGGCTTCTCCACGACAGGGTCCTGAAAATGGTGCAAAATAAACTCCCCCTCAAATGAAAGAAGCATGAGCCCCATCACCTCTTCCATATCCAGGAGTTCCTTGAAAAGCTTTTTCATTTCATCAAGACCTTGACAATCCGATCCCTGGGACATCTGTTGTTAACGAACAGGGACACGGTTTTCTCTGTGGGCAATAGAATCGTGTCCTTTGTGCCCCCCTGATCCATATAGACGAGCCTCAACGAACCGAAATTGAATGACTTCCCGATTCTGCGCATCTGACCCAAAAGCCCATCCCAGCTGTTGTCGTAACGAATGCCCTCGACACCGCAACGGGTGCCCATTTCTTTCCCTATTTTTCTCCTGACGATTTCCGTGGCATCGGGGATGCCTTTTTCATTTCGCCCCGGGAAAACGGCCGATCCGCTTGCCCCTTCGCCCAACTTCTTCTTTTTTTTTTCACGCTCATCTTTGAGACGCATGGCTTCAAACAGAATGGCCTGAAGCTCTCCCTCGAGTTTCTTTTTCTCGACGGGACAAGAATTCTGGATGGATAAATTCACCTCTTCCCACCCAAATATGGTGTAGGCGGCATCAAGACCCTTCAGGCCGTTGATTCGGGAATCCATCAGCTCCCCTTCTTTGAAGAAGAGGACACCCTGTTGCCGGGAACTCCTGTCCTGGATACGTATGGTGCAGGTCTTCTGTTCCATTTCGATCAATTGCAGAAACATCCCAGAAGAGACGCTGTGAAGCTTCCCTCCGTCGCTCTCCCTCCTGAGTGCGTTCAATATCTTCTTGGCCAGATCTTCAATCTTGAAAGGTTTAGCGATATACCCTATGGCGCCGCCCCTCTGAGCCAGCCTTTCCATTTCCGTATTGCTGTAGCCGGTCATGACGATAACGGGTATGTCGGGATAGAACTCCATGACATGGGAGAGAAGCTGAAAACCGTCGGCCTCCGGCATTTTGAGATCCGTCACCACCAGCGAGATATGTCGTTCCCTGAGCCTCTCAATGGCCACTTTCCCATTGCACGCGCTCGCTACCGAAAAGCTCTCCTGGTATTCTTCGAGCCCCTCCCGGATGGAATTCAGGATGGCTTCAACATCTTCAACAAGAAGAACCTCTCTCTTCACCCTATGCCTCTCCGCTCGTTTCATTCGCTGGGACAGTCTTCAACCGGACACTCGAAATCGAATTCGTTCTCTTTTCTGTTGTTCTGCAGATCAGGTCTGGCGCTGTCGCGGGAATGACAGACATCCGGCGCGTCCTTGTCACGAAATCCTTTTTCACCTGCGCTGCCGCATTCTCTCCATGGACAGCCTTATACTCTCCTGCATGCGTCCGATGGCGTCTGAGAGGTCCCCGATCTCATCCTTTGCCTTGATGTCCAGCTCTGCGTCCAGTTCTCCCAGACTGATCCGTTCCGCCACTCCCGTTATGGCCCTGATCTTTCTTGTCAGGGAATGGCCATACAGGAAGACGATTAGTGCGATGAGAAGCAACGTCCCCCCCAGGATAACAAAAACCGCGTTTCGCGTGTTCGTTGTCATTGCGTGGGCACTCTTCTCCAATGCCTTGATATTCTGTGTGAATTCATCAATATAGGTCGTGGCGGCCACCACATATCGGGTGCCTTTAACCGGTGTGCATACCATGAATTTGTCCCTGATCGTTCCGTCCTTATCCTGCCATCTGTAGTAACCCTGGGATTCATTTCCATTCTTTACGCCCGTATAGATGCCCCAGAATCCCGCAAAGTTTTTTCCGAGGGGTTTCCTGAGCTTACTCATGTCGATGCCGATGATCTTCGGGTTGACGTGGGCCCAAGTACGCCATATGCCGTCTGCTCCCGGCACTTCGTAGAGGGCCGTATAACCTTTGACCCCGACCTTCTGCACCGCGACGGAAGCCAGTCCGGCATCCTTTTCGATGCCTTTTTTCATGAGACCGGGGTGGTTGAGCAGGTAGAGTTCCACCTGGGCCGCCACGGATTGGGCCTTATCCCTGATGATCTCTTCTCCCAAAGAAGACACAACACGCGTACTTTCTCCCGTTATCAGGGACGACAACTGGTCCAGCTGTCTGATATAGAGCAGGCCTGCCGCAACCACCAGGGCGATGGGTATAAGAAAGAACAGGATTGTCATCTTCGCCCGCAACCCGAGACGCCCTGCCTTGGAAGGGCTGCCGGTATCCGGGAGGCCGAGCCCCCGCAGTTCCGTCTTTTCCTGAGCCCCATTATCCGGGGTCCCGGCTCCCATGAACACCTGGGAGGAGACCGAACTTTCACCGGAATCCGATCCTGATTTGAGAACATAAAATTCATGTGCGCAGGTGGTGCAGCGAACCTTTGCTTTTTCCCCCTTGATTTTTTCCGCATTCACCCGGTACCTTTTCCCGCATTCCTCGCAAAAAACGATCATTTTTCACTCCTCTTCTCTGTGGCAGCCCCTTAAAGTCCAAGCCCTTTAATCTTTTTCAGCATGTTCTGCCTGAACATGACGCCCTTGTCTTCTCTGCGAATCTGCCTGGCAAGCAGGTCCACCAGCTCCGCAATGAAATTGACCGGGAAACGGTCCAGGGTCTGACCAAGATCCTGAACAGCGTCTTCTATCAGGATGCGTGCGATGGGTCCCACTGCCAGCGAGAACTGCTGATTCAGAAATTGAAAGAACTCCTTTCCAACATTGGTGACCCTCTGGTGAGAGATTTCAATGATCCCCAGCCCTAACAGGCTGTTGATGGACCGCTTCACCGTCTCCATATCCATAACCAGTTTCCCGGAAATAGCGGCCATGTCCTTTTCCCCATCCAGTTCCATCAGGATGTTCAGCATCTGGCCGTCCAACGAAAACTTTCCCAGATCCTTCGAAACAACCCGCTTGAAGACGATACTGCCAAGATTCTCCAGAGGCCTATTCTGTCCCATTATTCATCTGTCCCCACAGGCTCCGCAGAAGAAGCCGGATTTTCATCGCTTCTCTCTTCCAACAGCCGTTTCATCTCCATCTTGAGGCTGTCCATTTCCGCGTGCACGAATGCCTTCAGGTCGTCCAGGAGCTTGCTGAAGTTTTCCTGGGTGGCCCTCAGTGTCTCAAGCACAGATTCATCCACCTTCCGGTCTCCATCCAACATTCCCGGCACCTGTCCGGGGGTCTTCCTTCCCCTCCGGTGAGGCTTTTTCTCAAGGATAGCGTTTCGCAGCTTTTTGAATTCTTTCAGCTCGGCTGCGAGAATCTTTTCTTTCTGCTCATCTTCCAGATCGGCAGACGCAACAATTTTCTCCAACCCTAAATACACGGAGTTCAGAACCCTGACCGCTCCCGGATTCGCCCCTGCCTTGTATTTGCCGATATATTTTCCCAATGAATCAAGCATCCTGAAAAAGACCACAAGGACCCTGTCATCCCGGTAAAGCTCCCGCTGCCTCGCCACTTCCTCCACAAAGCGACTCATGACTTCATCGGTAATCTCCCATTCGATGGAGAGAACCAGTTCTTTCAAGTCTCCGGACACGGACATCTCGGGCATTTCGGCGTTGGGCAATATTTCTCCCGGAAATTCCATTTCTTCTCTCTCTTCGGGGGGGGTCACATCTCCAAATATTTCATCCAGGCGAGTTTCCACTTCTTCCGTCATACGGTCGTTGTGCGCCGTCAATTTGGCTACCTCCTATTTGAATTCCTTCTTCAGTGCCGTCATAGTAAGGGTAATGATCTTTTTGAGTGTCTGGACAACATTTTTCCCGTTCAGAGCACTCGCTTCCATGGAAGGGACTTTCAGACGGCCGTTCAGATCCTTTTCCAAGGACTCACGCGAAAGCAGTGGAATATTCTTCTCAAAAAGGTCTACCTTGTTGTACTGCAATATCAGGGGGATCTTGAAGATGCTCTTCTTGTAGGTGGCCAGATTGTCCTGGAGATTTTTCAGCGAGATCATATTGTTCTTTCTTCTCACTGCCATGGAGTCCGCCACAAAAACCACACCGTCCACCCCCCGCAGGACCAGTCTCCGGGTGGCGTCATATTTCACCTGTCCGGGAACGGTATAGAGTTGTATCTTCACATCATAATCCATGATTTTCCCCATCTCGAAAGGGAGAAAATCAAAAAAAAGCGTCCTGTCACCCTGGGTTTTTATGGCGATCATCTCCGTCTTGATCCGGTCGTTGTACGTTTTGTAGATATATTCCAGATTGGTGGTCTTTCCACCCCTTCCAGGGCCGTAGTAGACGATTTTTACCTGGACCTCCTTCTTTTTCAAATTGACGAATGCCA
>CAYUCJ010000089.1:0-9569 GCA_964443285.1 uncultured Desulfobacteraceae bacterium
GCATGGATGCATTCATTTGCACCAGACCCCCGGCAATGGTCATCGGCGCCGAGATGCCGACGACGGGAGCTGCCAGCATCACCGTTGGAATTCCTGCAGAAACAATAATTTTCATGGTGTCTACGATTTTCTGCGGAAAATACAGGGGACTTTGCGGGGAAATCCCCATATCACCGATAGGGTTCTCTGATAAAGAAACGCCTGAGGTGCTGACCGCTCGAAAAAGTTCAACAATATATTTTGCCTCTCCGGGCGATGACACCCCCGGCCCCGTAACCGGTTTCCCCGAATACCTCAGGAGCAGTTCACACTGTCTGATCTGGCTTATTTGGGGTGGAACATCCGCTGGATAAAGAAGTGCGCACGGCATGTCCAGGTGGTCAAGTTTATTCATCAGCCTTGTGGCATTGACGGCATCCTCAATCGTCGCATCTCGTTTCAGACCTGTTTCGGGATCAACAATAAAAGGTATTCCACCGGAAGAATGGGTTAACACCTTTCCCGATTTTGCCATTTTTATGTTGCCGGCCCGATCCCTGAAAGCAATTTCTTTCTTGACCCCATTGAGCATTTCTTCGATTAAATCCCCTGAGAATTCCACCCTGGATCCATTGATGGTACACCCCCGGCCATGCAGTCTTTCTTTCATTTCAAGGTCGTCTATTTTGACCCCCAAGTTCTCGAGCACATGCATACTTCCCTGATGAATCTTTTCTATTTCTTCCTTCCCCAGGATTGTGAAACGAGACATGTTAGCTCCCAATAATCATATCCTCATATTGTTTTGGAAAATCGGTCAGCACAAGGCAGCCTTCTTCAACAACCACGACATCATCTTCTATGCGCACGCCACCCAACCCCGGCAGGTATATCCCAGGCTCCACCGTGATGACCATCCCCTCTTGCAAACGCGACGCATTCCGATTGTGGACTGAAGGCATTTCATGGATATCAAGCCCTATGCCATGCCCTGTTCGATGAATAAAAGACGCGCCGTATCCGGCTTCTTCTATGACCTTCCGTGCGGTGAGATCAATTTCACGCATCGGGACACCCGGACGAACCTTTTCAATGGCTCTCTTTTGAGCCTCCAACACGGTTCTGTAAATGGTTTCAAACTGCGGCTCCGGATCTCCGAGGAAAAATGTTCTCGTAGTATCGGACCAGTAATGAGCAAAATTGACCCCGAAATCGATGGTCACTGGATCACCTTTTTCTATCCTTCTATCTCCTGAAGAGCCATGAGGGTTTGCAGAATTCCGTCCTCCCAGCACTTGAATGACAGGGGAGTCCATTGAAACTCCAGGCTTCGATGACATGCATTGCAATACAAGAAATGCGATTTCCTTTTCCTTCAGGCCCGGATGGAGCCGTTCCCGAATCTTCCCATAGATTTGATCGTTGAAAGCTGCCGCAGTCTTGATGTTGTCAACTTCATCGGAATCCTTACTCAGTCGTAACTCCCGGAGGGGTGGACTTATATCGACAAAGCGGCCATCGAACAAATCCCCGATCTTTTCAGCTAGAGTAAAGGAGAGCCAATCCTTTTCAATCCCCAGGATGTTGAAGGTTTTGAGCACATCCATCAGCTTGCTGAAGGGGTCCTCATGGTCCCCATAAAAAACTTCTGCAATGGTCTTATCGGTGTTCACCGATCTTTCGAGACCGGGCAGGATGAAGGTAGCTTCTCCGGTCTTTGAATTCAGAACCAGCGCCATAAATCGTTCGTAAGGTTTGATCTTTGTGCCGGTCAAATACAAAACAGTGACCGGGCTGGTTGCCATCGCGATTTCAACTCCACTGTCAGTCAAATGTTCAAACAGACGCTTCCTTCTTTCACCATAAGGATTGAGCATAGATCCTCCTGTCAGTTGTTCATCAAGACCCCGTCTTTGAAAACCATATGGATGTTTTCAACATCCAGCAGACAGCCAATATCTTCCAGAGGATTTTGGCTGAGAACCACGCAATCGGCAATCTTACCCTTTTCCAGGGTACCCAGTGAATCGGCCAAACCGATGGCTTCAGCTCCATTCACGGTGGCAGTCTGCAGGGCCTCGTGCGGCGTCATCAATGCTCTGTCTACGTATAACTTCACCTCCAAACTGTTTTTACCGTGATAATTGAAGGGAGTACCGGCGTCCGTGCCCATTGCGATGGGAACCCCCGCAGCAATAGCCTTCCGGAAAACTTTACTTCGCTTTTCCCCAATGTTTATAGCCTTTTCCACCATAAAGGCGGCAACTCCGCTCTGTGCACCTGCCCTTATGATCAGGTCATCAACTGACAGGGTAGGGATGAGATAAATATTCTTCTCAGCCATCAGGGCGATGGCCTCATCGTCTGCCATGGTACCATGCTCGATGGTGGCAACCCCTGCCCTGATGGCGTTTTTTATGCCTTGGGCGCCGTGGGCATGCGCTGCCGTCTTGATATCCAGCTTAGCACCTTCTTCCACAACAGCTTGGATTTCTTCAACATTCAACTGAGGGGCCCCCGGGACACCTCCGGGATTCATAATGGCGCCTGTGGCCATGACCTTCAACACGTCAGCACCTGCCTTCAATTGTTCACGAGCGGCCTTGCGAGCTTCGTCTGCACCGTCAGCTACTCTGTACATCCCCTCGAAATACTCTGATCCGGCAGAAGTCATGCAGATGATCTTGCCGCTGGTCAGGATGCGCGGTCCATTGATCAAACCCTCTTCAATGGCTTTCTTTACCGCAAAGTCAATGTGGTTCACAGAGCCCAGGCTTCTGACAGTCGTATAACCGGCATGTAAGGTATCCTCCATCTCTTTGGCACTCCTGATGGTGCGCAGCTTTTCTTCCACCAGGTTTTCCTGGAAGGTGTCGGCCATGCCGTGCAGGTCAAGATGGATATGGCAGTCAATCAAGCCGGGAATGATATATTTATCGGCCACATCAAATACCAATGCGTCCTCCGGAATCTTCATATCATTTCCAGTCCCGACGTCTGCGATCCTGTTGTCTTCAAAGACGAGTACAGCATTTCTTAGTGGTGGCCTGCCGGTACCGTCAATGAGAGTCGCTCCTTCTAAGGACGTGATCATGAGTCATACCTCCTTAATGAACAATCCAATGATGATGTCTTCTAGCGAAGCCGTGCCCCGCAAGAGCCAGGCAAACGGCATCTTCCGGAGGCTACGCTCCCTCCGGCGTGTTTAGAAAGCGTCTGAAAAAGAGTGTCAGGCTCGGCCCAATGCCTATGGACAGCGAAGGGATGCCGAGCCTGACAAGTAAGTCGTCTATAGGGGATGGTGACAATAAAAGGAATGCCTCTCTCCAGAGGTTGATAGTTCAGGGCTTTCAACTTTGCAATCTTCCTGCGCGAAGACACACCTTGGGTGGAACTCACATCCCGAAGGTCGGTTTATCAGGCTCGGTATCTCACCCTTGAGCAAAACCCGTTCCGTTGCATCATCCGGGTCCGGATTCGGGTGCGCCGACAGCAGGGCATGGGTGTACGGGTGGCGCGGGTGTGCAAAGATTTCATCTGTTAGCCCCTTTTCAACAAAACGGCCAAGATACATAATACCCATACGGTCGCTGGTATGACGCACCACCGAAAGGTTATGGGTAATGATTAGCAGGCTAATCCCCATTTCCTGCTGGAGCCTCGAAAGCAAGTTCAGGATTTCACCCTGGATCGAGACGTCCAGACCGGCTGTCGGCTCATCGGCGATGATCAGCTTTGGCGAGAGGGCCAGTGCTCGTGCCACGCCTACTCTACGCGCTTGCCCTCCGCTAAGCTGATGAGGGTACTTGCCCGAAAAAGATCCGGGTAGGCCCACCATTTCAAGAAGTCGCTTGGCCTCCCTATCCAGGTGGCTGTTATGAATTGAATGAATCCGGAACGGTTCTGTAATGAGTGATCCAACGGTAAGGCGCGGGCTCAAGCAACCAACCGGATCCTGGAACATCATGGCGATGTCCCTTCGATATTTTCTGAACGCGGTGTCTTTTAATCCGCGTAGTTCTTTCCCCTGGAAAAGAATGCTGCCTTCCTGAGGTGTGATGAGGCCGATAATGGAGCGTACAAGGGTCGTTTTTCCGGCGCCACTTTCGCCCACAAGCCCGAAAGTCGTGCCCTCATCGACTTTGAAAGATACCCCACATACCGCATCGAGGAAGGGATCCCGGATTCCGTGGATCAATGCACCCAACTGGCCCTCACTCCTGAACCGTATCCGGACATCCTCGACTTCCAGCAGGGCTCTCATGCATCACCCCCGGTATCCATAAGAAAACACTTTGATCGATGGCTATCTGAAAGTGCATAGTATGGGGGGGCGGCGATGAGGCAGCGCTTAAATGCCGAAGAACAGCGGTTCTCAAAAATGCAACCGGAGGGAAGATTTGCAAGATCGGGTATCTCTCCCGGTATGGTGGGAAGATTGCGGCTTCTCTTCTTGATACGTGCGGGATCACATTCCACAAGCGCTTTCGTGTAAGGATGAGAAGCATGATGAAAGATATCTCGCACAGTGCCGGCCTCCACCACTTCGCCGGCGTACATCACCGCAACAAAATCACAAAGCTCGGCTATCACCCCCAGATTGTGGGATACGTACAGGATGGAACATTGAAATTTGTTTTGCAGTTCCCGCAACAAAAGGATGATCTGCGCTTCCAACGTTGCATCCAGTGCCGTCGTAGGCTCATCGGCAATCAACAGCTCCGGTTTCACCAAAAGAGCCATGGCGACCGCGATTCGTTGCCGCATGCCGCCTGAAAACTGGTGGCAATAGTTTGAAAGTCGGTTTTCAGGATCGGGAATGCCGACCACGTTCAGCATTTCAACAGCAACTTTTTGTTTTTCGGCATTCCTGATGTTGTGTCTGTATTGTATGTCGGCCATTTGGGTGCCGATGGACAGCACCGGGTTGAGGGACGTCATTGGATCCTGGAAGACGATGGATATCCGATCTCCTCGAAGGGCCTGCAGTTCAGATCGCGACATTTTCAAAATGTCGTTTCCATCAAATCCTATCACACCTCCGCGGATGGAAGCATTGTTGGCCAATAGATTGACGATGGAAAAGGCCAGTGTTGACTTACCACAGCCGCTTTCCCCAACAATCCCTACAATTTTTCCTCTTGGTACTGAAAGGCTTACGTCGCGCAATACATGCGAAGGCCCCCGATTTGTCTGGAAATCGATCGACAGCTTCCGAATTTCAAGGAGATTGTCATCCATACCTTTCATATTTCCTTACGAAGCTTAGGATCGAAGATGTCGCGCAGCGTCTCACCCAGAAAAGTAAAACCGAGCGTGGTGATGATGAGCGGGATTCCACCTGCAACGATAATCCAGGGGGTATTGCGAATAAATGAATAACCATCATTCAGGATACTGCCCCAGCTTGGTGTTGGAGGTCGGACACCGACTCCCAGGAAACTCAAACCCGCCTCAATAGTAACCACAGCGGGTATATCCATGCTGGCGATGATGAGCAAGGGCCCGATAATATTGGGAAGTATGTGCAGACTGATCACCCTGTCCATGCTCGCCCCCATGGCGCGTTCGGCAAGAATGAATTCGTTATTTTTCATGGACTGGGCCTGAGCCCGAATGATGCGTCCGTAGACCGGAATGGTCGTGACAACAACAACAAGGATGACTGTCTCCAGGCTGGGACCCACAAGGGTCACGATGGCAAGGGCAAACATGATGGTAGGAAAAGAGCGTACCGTATCAAAAAGCAGGACCATGAGTTTGTCCAGCCAGCGTGGGCCATACCCGGCAATCAGGCCCAGGAACAGTCCGACGCTGAGGGCAAGTGAAATGGACACCAGAGCCACCTTAAGCGCGATGCGGCTTCCCAAGATAACCCGCGAGAAGACATCCCGTCCAAGCTGATCTGTTCCCAAATAATGCATTAGAGAAGGGGGTTGAAGCCGATGCAGGATGTCAAGTGCATTCGGGTCGAAAGGGATGATCCATTGTGCAAAGACGGCGCAAGACACCACGATCACGACCATTATCAAACCGAATAGACCAAGTGGCTCATGAAAAATACGCAAGAAGAAGCTGAGGAATCTGTAAACTCCCGTCTCCCTTTTCTCTACGGTTGGGCCGGACATCTATAGATTCTCCCTAATGCGTGGATCGATACCGGCATTCACAATGTCGGCAAACATGGTGCAGACTACGAACAGAACGGTCGTAATCAGAACGCTTCCCATGATGATAGGGTAGTTTCGGTTCAGCACCGATTCATAGATGAGTTTTCCGATTCCCGGTCTCGCAAAAACGATTTCAATGAATACTGCCGACGAAAGCAGATAACTGATACCAACCCCGAGAAGGGCAATGGTGGGTAAAATGGCCAGCTTCAGTGCATAGCGGAAGATAATGACGCGCTCCGGTAAACCAAAGGCACGCGCTGTCCTCACATGGTTTTCACCAAGAACCTCAAGCATCGAGGCGCGAACAAGTCGTGCCAGATAGCCCACCCAACCGAGTCCAATGGCAAAGGCCGGCAGGATCAAATGTCTTATTTTGACCAGAAAACCGCCTTCTGTCCCGGCTCCGATAGCCGGCAACCATTGGAGCTGAACTGCAAAGACAAGGAGGGCATAAAGCGCTATCACAAAGGAAGGGATGGCAATCGTTCCGACAGAGAAGACCCCTGTCAATTTGTCGAGAAAACTGTTGCGGCGGATTGCCGAATAGCACCCCAGAGGGATACCTATCAGCATGGCCCAGGCAATTCCCGAAAAAATAAGCACAACGGTATAGGGCAACTGTTCAAAAACAATCTTTCTTACCGGGCGGTTGGTAAAGACGTCCATGCCCAAATCGCCCCGGCAAACATTGAACAAAAAGCTGCCGATCTGGACTGCAAAAGGCCTGTCAAGGCCCATCTGTTTCCTCAGTGCTTCCCTCATCTCGGGGGTAGAACGCGGCCCAAGCATAACACTTGCGGGATCGCCCGGAACCGCCAGGATCATGCTGTAGAGCAAGGTGACGGCAATGACCACGGTGATTGCCGCCAAACCGATTCGTTTTAGCAGATAGGTCCACATATCTGAAACTCCGGAAGGGCTCGCGGAGCAACTTTGATGACTTCGTTGGAAGTCATCAACTTTGGTTGGCTTTGGTTTCCGCGAGCCTTTGTTAAGTATTTACGCCTTTTTGAATTTCCGGAGTAACGGTTGACCGTCGGGTCGCAAGGCCGGAGTCACCGTTTTCCTGCAAATGACCGGCGTGACTTCGTTGGTGATAAACCTGAAGCAGCCGGATTCTTCCATGAGGTCCTGCATCCGCCGGTACATGGCTGCACGTTTTTCCTGGTCGACTTCCCCAAGGGCTTTCTTGTAAAGGTCATCGTACTCCTGGCTGCGGAAGCGCTCCCAGTTCCAGATTCCGACCTGATTCTGCAGGTGCCACCTCAAGAAGTAGGAGGGGTCAGGCACACTGGAAAACCGGTTGAGAATCAACTGAAGGCTCTTCCAGCGGTCGCTGTCCTTCTCGTTCCCGAGCACCCAGAACGAGCCCGATTCGTGGATGTTGATCTGGACCCGGATACCGGCCTGAGCAAGGTTTGCCTGAATCACCTGGGCTATGGTGTTATAGGTGGATTTATTGAGGATATCGAGCGTAAGATCGATGCCGTTAGGGTAGCCCGCCTGGGCCAACAGCTTTTTGGCACCTTTGATGTCCGCATGCACAGGGAGCAGCGATTTGTCCCGATGACCCAGGAGGCCCGGCGGGATGGGTCCGGTAGCCACATCGGCCAATCCGAAATAGGCTGCATCCACGACCATCTTGACATCCACCGCCAGTTGCACGGCTTTCCTCACCCGGATGTCTTTGAGTTTGGAATTATCCATATTCAGTCCCAACCATAGCCAATAGAGGGAAGGGAACTTCATCACTTCGGAACCCTTGGGCGGGCTGTTCTGGAACTTCTTAAATGAACTGATACTCACACGGGTAAAATCGATGTCACCGGCTTCAAAGGCGATTTCAGCTGTTTTTTCGTCATCGATGGGGAAGATATGAATCTCTTCAAAGTCCGGCTTCGGTCCTGTCCAGACAGGGTTTCGGGCAAGCACCGTCCTTTGTTTCGGTTTCCACTCTTTGAGCATGTACGGACCGCTGAAGCTCGGAGGATTCGTTGAAAACTTTCCACCGACTTTTTCGGTAGCCTTCATAGATATGATGTTCCCGCAAACATAAGGCAGCGTTGTCCACCAGACGGGCTGAAATGGTGACTTGAAGACGATGGTGCCCGTGTATTTCCCGGTTACCTCCACCTTTTCCAGGGGGCCCCAGTCATCTTTATTGGGAGATTTGTTTGCAGGATTCGCAACCCTCTCAAAAGAGTATTTGACGTCTTCAGCGGTCATTTCACCGAATCCGCCCGAAAACATGATCCCATCTCTGAGTTCAAATTTAATATGCGTCGGGTCAGTCTGTTTGATAAGCTTGGCTGCTTCCAGTTCCCACTCCCATTTTCTTCCGGGTTTGAAAGAGATCAGTTTGTTGTAAATTGCCGCATTGATGTTTTCCTCCGGTACCGAGAGAAAATAGGCAGGGTCCAGAGACTTGAAATCGGAATAGTCCCTGACTTTGAGGATATTACCTTCAATCGACCATGACGCTCTCGGCCAGACGACCGGGGCCACCGTTGCAGCTGCAGCCGCTGCTGATAATTTGAGAAAATGACGACGGGTAAGCGGGGCACCTGAATGATTGAACTTTTCTTCTGACATGATCTCTCCTTTCGTTGATGGTTGAACCGACTTGTTGCAGCCTAAATTCCCTTATGGGATTGATAACCTTTAAAACCCGCTTTCAAATGCTCAAAAAATGGAGCTATTCTGCCGGGGTTCTTTCCAAGGACACATCCTGCTTGTTTTCCCGTGCTATGTTAACGAGTTTAACCGATCAGCGCAATATATTTTTCCCGATAGTTATTGTTTTCAATGCATATTCCATGTTTATTTTGTGACGAAAATCATTTGGACAACGGCCCGTGAATATTCAACAACTTGTTG
This sequence comes from uncultured Desulfobacteraceae bacterium, assembly GCA_964443285.1. GTDB lineage: Bacteria > Desulfobacterota > DSM-4660 > Desulfatiglandales > Desulfatiglandaceae > CAYUCJ01. The sequence goes on from CAYUCJ010000089.1 coordinate 9,030, forward strand.
TGGCCTGTCTCAAGGCACTAGGGCAAGCCTCGTCAAAAAAGCTCACAATGAATACGTCTTATAAGACACTTCGCAGCCGTTGCCAAAGGCAATCTCCATACTTCTGGACTTTGGATGGAAAACCATGCTGGCTAGGGTTTTTGAATAGATGGCATTGGGACGCGGATGGGCGCAAACAGATTCCGGATATCGGGTATGGTCGGAAAGGATTTGCTTGGCGAGGGGAAATATGTATAAACGGGGCAACAGCCCGTTGACATTTGACATTCTTCTGGATGGTAGCTTCAAGTTTTTCCGCAATCATCTATTCATAGAGACTTTATCCGAAATTTAGTCGCGTGCCGTCTCCATCCCATTAATCCAGTCATCCACAAGGACCCATCGAATCCGCCCTTCCCTCTTCTTTCGAAGGTTTTGCCGACTAAATTGGCAAATATCAAGGGACCCCATTCCCCATTTGTCAAGGCCTGGGCTATCAGTGGGTCATTTCTCTGCCTTTTTCAGTGATTTTCCTATGTTCCAGCAATCCCCGATGGACGG
>CAYUCJ010000090.1:0-1258 GCA_964443285.1 uncultured Desulfobacteraceae bacterium
CCAAGTGCACTATGAGAAAGCACATGAAAAAGATTCTCAGATCCGCTTCCTTAGGTACGCAGGATAAAGCGACTTCGCAGGAAGTCATCATCGTGCCAATGGACGGACGGAATAAAGTCCGGGACGGCTTCTCTACGGTTACACCAAACTGGGGCAGAGAAACAGGGAGATAGCGTTTGGTGCTGAGATTATATAATACGGCGACAAGGAAGAAAGAGCTTTTCAAGCCTCTTCGAGAGAAAGAGGTTTCCATGTATGTCTGCGGGGTCACGGTGTATGACCTTTGCCACATCGGGCATGCCCGATCGGCCATCGTTTTCGACGTCCTGGTCCGTTACCTCAGGGGCAGGGGATTCGAGGTGACCTATGTCCGTAATTTTACGGATGTGGATGACAAGATCATTGAGAGGGCGAACCAGGCGGGCAAGGATACGGATGTTATCGCCCGTGAATATATCGATGCCTTTTACGAGGATATGGGGAGGCTCGGAGTCCTCAAGGCCGACCACGAGCCCAGGGCCACCGAACATGTGAAAGGCATGATCGAGATGATTTCCACCCTGTTGGATCGAGGGGTGGCCTATGTGGCCGGAAAAGACGTCTATTTTTCGGTGGAAAAATACCAGGGCTACGGGAAGCTTTCCGGGCGAAAACTGGAAGACATGAAGGCCGGAAGTCGAATAGCCGTGGACAAAAAAAAACGCCATCCCATGGATTTTGCGCTCTGGAAAGAGGCCAAGCCGGGGGAGCCCTTCTGGCCAAGCCCCTGGGGGGAGGGCCGTCCGGGCTGGCATCTGGAGTGTTCTGTGATGAGCAACCACTACCTGGGCTCCACATTTGATATCCACGGTGGTGGAAAAGACCTGCTTTTCCCGCATCACGAAAACGAGAGGGCCCAGTCCATCTCCGCAAACGGCGGCGAATTTGCCAGGTACTGGGTCCACAACGGCTTCGTAACGGTGGACTCAGAGAAGATGTCAAAATCCCTGGGAAACTTCCTCACCATACGTGATGCCCTGGAACAATATCACCCTGAAATCCTCAGGCTTTTTCTCCTTTCAAAACACTACCGGACGCCCATCGATTTTTCGAAGGATGTGGTATCAGCCCTACAGGCGGGCCTGGTCAGGATCTATCGAACCCTCCAGAAACTGGAAGGGTTGATCGGCCGGCCGGGGACCCTTCAAGGAGACCGGGATTTTCTGGCCGGAAACGAGGGTCACCCCTTCTTTGGCGAGTTTGTGAGGCTCATGGATGA
>CAYUCJ010000090.1:1358-9561 GCA_964443285.1 uncultured Desulfobacteraceae bacterium
CCCCAGGGGACCACCTGGAGATTGGATGTTTGAACTCACAACGGATCTGATCCCCTGTGGAGATCAGCCCGATGCCATCGGGGTCCTTTCCGAGGGCGTCATGAGAGGCCTTTCCCACCAGGTCCTCTTGGGCGTGACAGGCTCGGGGAAGACCTACACCATGGCCCAGGTGATCAACAGGGCCCAAAAACCCACTCTTGTTCTCGCTCCCAACAAGACGCTTGCAGCACAGCTTTACGGAGAGTTGAAGGGCCTCTTCCCAAACAACGCCGTCGAATATTTTGTGAGCTACTACGATTATTACCAGCCTGAAGCCTACATCCCCCAGTCAGACACCTACATCCAGAAAGACGCACACATCAATGAACAGATCGACAAGATGCGGCACTCGGCCACACGAGCGCTCCTGGACCGTGACGATGTGGTGATTGTGGCGAGCGTCTCCTGCATCTACGGCCTGGGATCCCCTGAGGCTTATCACGACATGCTCCTGTGCGTGGAAAAGGGGGATACGGTGTTGCGGGAAGATGCCATCAGAAAGCTGGTGGAGATTCACTATGAGCGGGGTGATTATGACTTTTTTCGTGGGCGTTTCAGGGCCCGGGGGGATGTCCTGGATGTCTATCCGGTGCACGAAGAAGATCGTGCCGTGAGAATCTGCTTTTTCGGAGACGAGATAGAGGATATCCAGGAAATCGATCCCCTGACGTCGAGGATCATCAGTCACATGAACAGGGTGACCGTCTATCCTGCGAGCCACTATGTCACGAGTGTTGAGATCCGGGAGAAGGCCATCAGGCAGATCAACCTGGAACTCGCAGAGAGGATCCGGTATCTGCGGAAAAACGACATGCTGCTCGAGGCCCAGCGCGTTGAGGAGCGCACGCGTTTCGATCTGGAGATGATGATCGAGATGGGTTACTGCCACGGTATCGAGAACTATTCCCGCCACCTCACCGGGAGGAAGCCGGGAGAACCACCACCGACCCTCCTGGACTATTTTCCCAGGGACTTTCTGGTCATGATTGACGAGAGCCACATCACCATACCTCAACTCAACGGCATGTACCGCGGGGACCGATCCAGGAAAGAAACCCTCGTGAGGCACGGGTTTCGCTTGCCTTCGGCCCTGGACAACCGGCCTCTGACCTTTGAGGAGTTCCAGACGAGGGTCAGGCAGACGGTCTACGTATCGGCCACTCCCGGGCCCTATGAACTTCAGATGGCACAGCAGATAGCGGAACAGATTATTCGGCCCACCGGGCTCACGGACCCGGAGATCGAGGTCCGGCCGGCCCACAACCAGGTGGACGATCTCCTGGGCCTGATTCGCGAGAGGATCGAGAGAAATGAGAGGATCCTGGTGACGACCCTGACGAAGAATATGGCCGAGAGCCTGACCGAATACTACGCTGATCTGGACCTGAGGGTAAGATACCTTCACTCGGACATCAAAACCATCGAGCGGATGGAGATCATCCGGGATCTGCGGTTGGGGGTCTTCGACGTTCTGGTCGGGATCAACCTTCTTCGTGAGGGCCTCGACTTGCCCGAGGTATCCCTGGTGGCTATCCTGGACGCGGACAAGGAAGGGTTTCTGCGTTCCGAGAGGTCTCTCATACAGACCTGCGGCAGGGCGGCAAGGAATGTGAACGGGACGGTCATCCTCTATGGGGATCACGTGACCGATTCCATGAGGCGGGCCATGGAGGAGAGCGGCAGGCGCCGCGAGATTCAACTGGAATATAACAGGATCAACAACATTACCCCGACGACCATCAGGAAAAATATAGACGACATCCTGGGTTCCATCTATGAAGCGGACTATGTGACCGTTCCCTCCGCTGCAGAGGCCGATGGTGATTATTTGACGTCGGGAGATATGGAAAAACTTATCGAGGATTTAAAGGACAGGATGAAAAAGGCGGCCGAAAAACTGGAATTCGAGGAGGCTGCAGGCCTGCGGGATCGGATCACCGAACTGGAAAAAAAGGATATCCTGCAGCCTGCCTTTTGACTTGACAGTATTTGGAGGTCGGGTATATAAGATAGTTACTTTGTAGCTAAATAGTAGCCACTTATCGGGGCTCATAAGGACATCCGCCCATAATGGTCACGAATGCAGCAGTAACTTAATGGTGTCGTTGAATGTCAAAGTTCAATGTCCATTGGCACATGGATTCTTGAGGAGGCTAACTTATGGATATCATCTCTGAAATCAGGGAAATCGTGGGTCCGGAAAACATTTTTGTCGAGCGCGTGGAATGCCTTTGCTATTCCAGAGATATGTCCGTTCACCAGGGGGTTCCCGATGCCGTGATTTTTCCCCGCACCACCGAACAGGTTTCGGCCATCATGAAGCTCGCACATCGCGACAAGGTTCCCGTCACAGCGAGGGGCACCGGGACCAGCGTAACCGGGGCCGTCCTTCCGGTTAAAGGCGGCCTGCTTCTGGACCTTCATCTCATGAACAACATCCTGGAAATCAACAAAGAGAACTTCTATGCACGACTGGAACCCGGCGTGATCTGCATGCAGCTGAACAACGCCATCGCAAAGGACAATCTGATGTTTCCACCCAATCCGGGAAGTGAGGCCATGGCCACCATCGGGGGCATGGTTTCCACCAATGCCAGCGGTCACAGGGCCGTGAAATACGGCACGACGCGTGACTATATCAAGGGTTTGAAGGTGGTGCTCGCCGATGGAAAGGTTGTCGATACCGGCACAAGGGCGCCCAAGACCTCCCTCGGGTATGATCTGACGCGATTGTTCTGCTCCTCTGAGGGGACCCTGGGTGTGATCACCGAGGTGCTCGCGAAACTGGAGCCAAAGCCCGAGTATGGCGCCCTGGCCCTGGCAATCTTCGGTGATCTCAATGCCGCAGGAGATGCGGTGACGGAGGTCTCCACCTCCGGCATCCGGTTGGCCGGCTGTGAGATCATGGACAAGTTCAGTCTCAAAGTGGTGGAAGAGGCCCTGGGTAAGGATGTGAGCAGGATCGAAGCAATGCTCATCATGGAGGCAGACGGCACCAAGGACGTGGTGGTGCGTGATATGCGCAGGATCGAAGAAATATGCGAGAAATACCATGTTCAGGAGTTTGAATGGTCGGATGATCCCTCGCGAAGGGCCCAGATGATGGAGGCCAGGGGGCGGCTGGTGCCCACCCTGTCACGAATCAAACCGGGGAACAGGTTGATCCCCATCGCAGAGGACCTCGGTGTCCCTTCCACGAGCATCCCGGAAACCATCCGCAGGGCGCAGGCCATCGCGAAGAAGCACGACGTCCTGATCGCCACCTTCGGACACGTGGGGGACGGAAACGTGCATACCACCTTTGTTGCGGACGTGCGGAACCGCGAAGAATGGCAGCGGCTTCGGGGAGCTGTGGAAGAATTGGTGAGTACAGCCCTGGAGATGAAGGGGACCCTGAGCGCGGAACACGGCACCGGACTCACCAGAGCGCCTCATATCGAGCGGCAGCTTGGTCCTGCCATGGACATCATGCGAAAGATCAAGAAGGCGCTGGATCCCGAGGATATCCTCAACCCCGGCAAAATGGCCCTGGATGGACCGAGTGAACAATATGATATTTATGACTTTTTTGCGTTTAAGCCCCTCCTCGAACATCCTGAAGGGTTTAGGAGTTTCGGGAAGGAAATCGATGACGAGGTCCTGGCCTGCATTCACTGCGGGTTCTGCCGACTGGGATGTCCCACTTTCAGTGTGACCCAGAGGGAAGGCAGGAATGCCCGCGGCAGGAATGGACTGGCCTTCTATTTCATGAACGGTTCCATCGAACCCTCCGCGGAGCTGGCCGAGGCCTTTTACAGCTGCACCACGTGCCAGACCTGCACTTATTTCTGCCCGGCTCAGATCAAAGTGGACGAGATAGTGGAGGGGATGCGGAGAAAACTCTACAAAGCGGGGTTTGCCACCCCGGCGGCCCTGGGGGTGCGGGAGAGCATTCAGAAGACAGGGAACGTCTTTGCCAGTCCCCGGGAAGAGCGCATCCAGATCTATCCGGCAGCCCTGAGGGAAAAGGCTAAAAAGGGCGAACTCAAGCAACAGGCCGAGACCCTCCTTTTTATGGGCTGTGTCCCCAGTTATCTGGACATGAAAATGGTCCCCAGCCTTCTCAAACCCCTGGATGCGGCCCAGGTGGACTACACCACCCTGGCCATGGAAGAGAGCTGTTGCGGCTTTCCCCTTTACCTCATGGGATCGGATGAATTCGAGACCCATGCCAGGGGAATTATGGAGAAAATCGAGGCCACGGGGGCACGTGAGCTGGTCACTCCCTGTGCCGGCTGCTACAAGACTTTTAAGAAACTCTATCCTGAAATCAGGGATCTTGGAATGGACATCTACCATTCCGTCCATTACCTGGAGAAGCTGATGGATGAAGGGCGCATCACCTTCAAAGGTGAACTGGGAAAGAAAGTGACCTACCACGATCCCTGCGACCTGGGGCGGGCCTTCAAGATCTTCGAGGAGCCCCGTAACATCCTGAAGTCTATCCCGGGGCTCGAGTACGTGGAGATGGGCAGGAACCGGCTTCAGGCGCGCTGTTGTGGAGGCGGTGGCGGAGTACAGGCCAATAATCCCGAAATGGCAACGGATATGGGTTCTGAAAGGGTGCGGGATGCCCTGGCTGTGGGGGCGGAGATCATTGTTTCCGGATGCGCAGCTTGCAAGGACAATTTGAAGAAGGGCGCCAAGGCCATTCCGAAAGGTGAGCGGGGCAAGATCAAGATCGTGGACATCACCGAAATGGTTGCAAATATGATTGACTAGCCCGTTAAGGAAAGACATGACCGAGGAAAAGAAGAGCGCGACGAAAGAAATTGCGGCCGGAAAAACCCTGAAAAAGGTGATGGCCGACCATTTCCTTGAGCTGGACGATGCCGCAAGAACAGGGTCCAGGAAGATTGCCTGGTGCACAAGTGTCGGCCCCGCGGAACTCCTGAGGGGCATGGGTTTCCTGGTCTATTTCCCGGAGAATCACGGGGCCATGCTGGGCGCCACCCGCATGGCCACGGACCTCATCCCCCACGCCAATGCCTTGGGTTATTCCCCGGACATCTGTTCCTATCTGACCAGCGATATCGGTTCCTTTCTCCAGAAAAAGACCCCACTCACCCGTGCCTACAACATCGCGTCGGTGCCCAGACCGGATGTCCTGGTGTTCAACACCAACCAGTGCCGGGATGTGCAGGACTGGTTCTCCTGGTACGGGAGAGAACTGGGCGTCCCCGTTGTGGGGATCCACACCCACCGGGACATCGGACGGATCAGGAGCTACCAGATCAGCGACATCGCCAGGCAGACCGAAGACCTGGTACCGGCTCTTGAAGAGATCAGCGGTGCGAAATTCGAGATGGCACGGTTTCAGCAGGCACTGGCCTATTCGAAAAGGACCTCGCGACTCTGGCGGGCCTGTCTCGAGTCGTCCGCGGCCGTACCTTCTCCCTGGACGTTTTTCGACTCCACCATTCATATGGGTCCCGCGGTGGTGGCCCGGGGAACGAAAGAGGCGGTCGAATACTATGAACTGCTCCTGGACGAACTGCAGGAAAGGGTGGCCTCCGGTGTGGGGGCCGTTGAAGGCGAGAGACACAGGGTCTACTGGGAAGGCATGCCCGTCTGGGGGAAACTGCGGGCCCTGTCCGAGCAGTTCGCATCCCTCAGGACTTGTGTGGTGGCCTCCACTTACTGCAACAGCTGGATCTTCGACCAGTTGGATCCGGAAAATCCCTTTGAGAGCATGGGGCGGGTCTATACGGAAATCTTTATCGTGAGGGATGAATCCTATAAAGAGGAATATATCAGAAGATGTTTTGAGCTTTTCAAGTTTGACGGCATTGTCTTTCATGACGCCAAGACCTGCCCGAATAATTCCAACAACCGATACGGCATGCCGGAGAGAATGAGCGGAAAGCTTGGTGTCCCCGTGCTGACGATAAACGGGGATCTCAACGACTTGCGGTGCTATTCGGAAGAACAGACAAAGACCAACATTGAGGCCTTCATCGAGCAGTTGGATGAAAGATAATCCTGTCAAATGTTTTATTGGAGACCGATTGGAATCAGTGAGCCGGAACATTTTCGTAGGCGTCGATGTGGGCGCATCGCGGACCAAGGCGGTTGTCCTCGATCCTGAGAAAGTGTTGCTGGGATTCAGCGTTAGAAAATCCGGGACAGATTTTCAAAGAACGGCGGCAGATTGCCTCAATGAATCTCTGAAGATGGCGGGGATGTCCCATGAGGCCGTCAGGAGGTGCATTTCAACCGGATATGGAAGGAAAAACGTCTCTTTCCGGGATGATACCAAGACTGAAATCGGATGCCATGCACGAGGTGCCTACCACTATTTCCCCACGGCCGTCACCATCATCGATATCGGGGGACAGGACAACAAGGTCATCAAGCTGGACACCCAGGGCCGACGCCTCAATTTCAAAATGAATCGCAAGTGTGCGGCCGGGACGGGCGCCTTCCTTGAAGAAATGTCTCTGAGGCTCGATATCCCGCTGGAGGACATGGACAACCTTGCACGAAAATCAACGGAAATGGTTTCGTTGGGCAGTTACTGCACGGTGTTTTCCGGTACGGAGGTCCTGGAGAAGATCCGGCAGGGGAAAAAAGTCCCCGACATCGTCAAGGGGCTTTTCTATTCCGTGATCAAGCGCGTCACGGAGATGGACCCGCTTTCGGGAAAGGTGGTAATGACCGGGGGGGTCGTGGAGCATAACCCATACCTGGTTGATATGGTGCGCGAAATCACCGGGCGGGATATCCTGGTCCCGGAACGTCCCCAGCTGACTGGGGCTGTCGGGGCTGCCCTTTTTGCCATTGAGACGCAATTGGACAAATAGCCGAGCAGTTAACCATCCCACCGACCAACGGGTAAACCTGAAAGACGGGCGTAAGGCGTAAGGCAAAAGGCAAAAGGAATAGAGTAGAGACCATTTGATTGAACAGGCCTAACCTGCGAACGGGCTCAACGGGTTAACAGGCAAACGAATTCAATCGAGAGGAGGGTTTTGAGAATGACAATCAGCAAGTGGATGCAGATGGGCACGGTGCTCAAAATGAATGCCATCAATTATCCTGACAAATTGGGGTGGCAGGATAAGTCGAATGAATATACCTTCAAGGAGTGGAACGGGCGTTCGTGCCGTCTTGCCAATGGACTGACCAACATGGGGGTCGGATACAAAGACACCTTTGCAGTCATCGCGTTCAACCGGGGCGAGTGGATGGATATCTATGCCGGCTGCGGCAAGGGCGGCCAGATCGTGGTTCCCATCATGTTCCGGCTGGCCGAACCCGATATCGAGTATATCGTGAACCACTCCGAGTGCAAGGCCTTTATCGTGGAGGCCCCTTTTGTGGAGATGATCAACTCCATCAAGGATAAACTGCCGATTCCTGAAGACGGGTACATCTACCTAGGCGACGGGCCCGTGCCGGAAGGGTACGTGGGGTATGAGGAGTTGCTTGCCCGGTCTTCTTCTGAGGAACCGGATCTCCTGGTGGACGGAGCGGATACCTGGACCGTCATGTACACCTCGGGCACCACAGGAAGGCCCAAAGGCGTGGTGAGGACCCACGAGAGCTACATGGCCCAGTACTACCTGAGCAACATCAACGTGGGGGTTCAGCCGTCCGACAAGGTGATGCTGGTCATGCCCATGTGCCATGTGAATTCCATTTTCTATTCCTTCCCCTATACCCTGGTGACGGCCCCGGTCTTTGTGTACAACATGATTAGTTTCGACCCCGAGGACCTGCTGAGGACCATAGAAGAATACAAGATCACCTATACTTCTCTCGTGCCGACCCACTACATCATGCTCCTGGCCCTTCCGGATGACGTGAAAAACAGCATCGATGTCTCGTCCATCCGTCAGCTGCTGATTTCTTCAGCTCCCGCCAGGAAGGACCTGAAACTGGCTATCATGGAATATTTCAAGAATGCGGAGCTTTGGGAGGCTTACGGGAGTACCGAAGGGGGGCTCGTTACGCTCCTGAGGCCGGAAGACCAGTTCAAGAAATTGGGATCCATCGGGAGGGAGATCTTCGGCACCGACCGCATCAGGATCCTGGATGAGAACCGAGATGAGGTCCCGGACGGAGAGGTGGGAGAACTCTTCTACCGTACGCCCATGCTTTTTAAAGAGTACCTGAAAGAACC
>CAYUCJ010000091.1:0-4444 GCA_964443285.1 uncultured Desulfobacteraceae bacterium
CGACTCCCTGAAAGACCTGGATTCGCTCTTTTTCGCCTTCTGTGATCTTGGCATGAACCTTGATGGTGTCCCCTGCGCGAAAAGCGGGTATGTCCGTTCGCATCTGTTCTTTTTCAAGCATTTCTACGATGTTCATATGTCCTCCTAAAAATCCCGGCTGGAATGGTTGCCGGCCAAACGGTCTAGAATGATGGCGGACGCTGATCTCACGGAAAGATGATTATATCTCCCTGCGCCCGGAATAGGTTCCAGTATGGCGTCGGTCATCCCGAAGGCCTCTCGAGCGAGCCCCCAGGCGGTGCCGAAAATAAGAAATACCAGGTCATCACGCTGGACCATCGATCGCGCCTCCGCGAAAGTGATCCCCTTTTCTTCCTGTTCGCGTGCATCCGTGGCAACGACGAAAGGCGTTTCTCCCTCCAGTGCAGCGATGGAATCAATGGCCCCTTTCAGGGATGGGACAACAGAGATCAGCTCAACAGCCTCTTTCCTGAAAGGATTATAATGGGCCCCGAATCCGGTAATCCAGTGCCTGCAAACCCGTTCGACGAGCCTTTGCTGGTCCGCTAAAGGGGTGATGATCAAAAGCTGCTTTACAGCGTAAGTCCTGGCCGCACGGGAAAGATCGTGCAGATCAACAGTTGTGATCGCCGAAGCGATTTTTTCCTCGTTCTTATCATAAACGGGATAATGAACGAGTCCCAAATAGAGGCGCATAAACTTAGAAACGCAAGGGTAATAAGCTCAACTCTCTTTGTCCAGTTTCTCCAGTATGTTATCATCCTCAGGCGATAGACTGGCCGTCCGAAGCATATCGGGCCGTCTTTCGAATGTGCGCTTCAGAGATTGCGTTCTTCGCCAGAGGCGGATCTTTTCGTGATTCCCGGACAAAAGGACTTCGGGAACCTCCTCACCCTGAAAAATCCGCGGGCGGGTATACTGGGGATACTCCAGCAGCCCGTCCTCGAAAGAATCCTCCTGGTTGGATCGTTCACCGCCCAGAACCCCGGGAATAAGGCGGCTGACGGCGTCCATGACGATCAGGGCCCCCAATTCACCTCCACTGAGAACGTAATCGCCCACGGACAATTCCCGCTCGATAGCCAGCTTCCTGATTCTTTCGTCAACCCCCTCATACCGGCCGCAGACCAGAATGAGTTGCTCAGCTTCCGACAATTCCCAGGCCATCCTCTGCGTGAAGGGCTCGCCCTGGGGTGTCATGAGCATGACCAGGCTCCTCTCGCCGGTCCGTGGAACGGAGTCCAGTGCCCGGTAAAGGGGGCCTGGTTTCATCACCATGCCGTCGCCCCCGCCGAAAGGACGATCATCGGTGGTTCTGTGGGGTCCCCTGGCGAAGTCGCGTATGTCGGTTATCTCAACCCGGATCAATCCCCGTTTAGCCGCGCGTGCCAGGATGCCTTCCTGGAGGTAGGCAAAGATCATTTCGGGGAATAGGGTCAGGACATCATATCTCATTGATATCCAGAAGCCCATCAATAGGGCTGACAGTCATTTTTCTTCGTTCCAGATCGATCTCCCTAACGGTCTCGTGAGTGCCCGGGATGAGTATTTCGCCCCTTTGGCCTTTCACAACGTAAGTGTCGTGTCCACCGGTGGAAATAATGTTGATGACGGGGCCAAGATAATCCCCATTTTCCAAAAAAACATCAAGCCCTAGAAGTTCAAACCAGAAATATTCGTCATCCTCTTTGGGGGGGAGCCTGTCCTTTCCGACAAGGATTTCCGCACCGCGATATTTTTCAGCCTCATCCACAGAGGCCAACTCCTCCAGTTTCAGAATACAATCGGATTTGCGGGGTTGCGAGGAATGATACGTAAATTCCAGGCACTCACCATCTTTGCGCCTCAGATAGACCTTGCCTCCGTTCTCGAATATGGTGTCTGAGTCGGCGTGGATCTGAACCTTGAGGAGGCCGCGCAGACCATGGGTACGCAGGACCCTGCCCGCCGGCAGAAGGCTATCGTCCGGATCTCGGTTCAAGTCTACTCTAAGATCTCCAGAACGGAGCGTTTGTTGATCTTGGTGGAGGCCGCACTCAGGATAGTCCTCATGGCCCTTGCGGTGCGGCCCTGCTTGCCGATGACTTTTCCAAGGTCTTCCTTGGCAACCTTTAGCTCAATCACAGAAGTTTGTTCGCCCTCTATCTCGGTAACAAGAACGTCCTCCGGCTTGTCTACCAGAGCCTTCGCTATGTAAGAAATCAAGTCCTTCATATCGACTCACCTCCATGTTTGAGTTCGCCCGCGCATCACCTCAATTTGCCGCTGAAGGAGACTTTGCCAACCCTTCCTTTTTCAGAATGGATCTGGCCGATTCAGTCATCACCGCGCCCTTTTCAAGCCAGTAATTGACCTTGTCTTTGTGAATCTTGACGATGGCCGGATCCGCCTTGGGATCATAATATCCAAGGATATCCAGGAACTTTCCATCCCTTGGAGCCTCTGAATTGGCGGCCACCAATCGATAAAATGGTTTTTTCTTCGCACCCATCCTCGTCAGTCTGATTTTTACGGACATTTTCCAGTATCACCCCCCGGATGGCCGTCTCTATCGGCCATGACTTGAGATTCATATGAAATTCAATACCTGAAACCGTCTCTTGAAAATTTCCGCCTAGCGCCCATCCGCCTAGCCGAAAAGGGAGCCCATGTCAGGCAACCCTTTCCTGGAAAACCGCTCCATCATCTTTTTTGACTGGGCGAAATTCTTCAGGAGACGATTGACATCCTGAATCGACGTACCGCTTCCTTTCGCGATCCTCTTCCTTCTGCTTCCGTTGATGATCTTGTAGTTCTTTTTTTCCTGGCCGGTCATGGAGCTGATAATGGCTTCGATCTTGACCAGTTCTTTTTCATCGGGCTTCAATTGCTTCAATTTTTTCAGCTGCCCCATCCCCGGAAGCATGCCCATGATCTGTTCCAGAGAACCGAGCTTCTTCACCTGTTTCAGCTGCGAATGAAAATCCTCAAGGTCAAATTCCCGTTTCTTGAGCTTCTTTTGGAGCTTTAAAGCCTCCTTTTCATCGAATCCGGTCTGGGCCTTTTCGATCAGGGTGAGCACATCCCCCATACCGAGGATCCTGGATGCCATCCGATCGGGAAAAAAGGGCTCGAGGGCCTCCAGTTTTTCGCCCATCCCGACAAACTTTATGGGTTTTCCGGTCACCGCCCTGATGGAAAGTGCGGCGCCGCCTCTTGCGTCTCCTTCCATTTTGGAAAGGATAACGCCGGTGAGGTCAAGGGTCTCGTTAAAATGTTCAGCCACATTGACCGCATCCTGCCCGGTCATGGCGTCGGCAACCAGGAGCGTTTCATGGGGATGAACCTTGTCCCTGATGCGCTCCAATTCGGACATTAATGTCTCATCGATATGAAGACGTCCTGCCGTATCAATGATGAGGAGGTCGCAATTTTCCTTTCCCGCCTTGGACAGGGCATCAACGCATATCTGCTCCGGTTTCTGGTCAGGAGTGGACGGATAAACCGGAACCCCTGCCTGGGAGCTCAGTTTTTGCAACTGTTCAATGGCCGCCGGCCTGTAAATGTCGGCGGGCACCAGATAGGGATGGCGGCCCTGACCACGCAGAAAATGGGCAAGCTTGGCCGCTGTGGTCGTTTTGCCCGAGCCCTGCAGTCCCACCAGCATGATGGTGTGCGGGGCTTTCCCGGTGAGCTGAAGTTCCTGCCGCTCACCACCCATCAAAAGGGTCAACTCTTCATTGACGATCTTGATGAGCTGCTGCCCAGGCGTCAGGCTGTCCAGGACCGACTGACCAAGGGCACGTTCTTTTATGTCCAGAACGAGCTTCTTGACGACCTTGTAATTGACATCCGCCTCGAGCAGCGCCAGACGCACTTCTTTCAGTGCATCCTGGATGTTGGCCTCGTTAAGCTTTCCGCGACCGGTCAGCTTCTTGAAGACGCCGTTCAGTTTTTCGCTTAGGCTCTCAAACATTGCTGGCTTATAAACATAAACTCTTTTTTCTACTTAATTTCAATTCTTATGTCAATAAAAAATCAGGATTCTCCCCAACACTGCCGGGCCGACGGTTCATTGCCCAGTAATCGGATAAATGTTAACACACCTTTATGTTTTTTCCATCAAAATATTTTTTGTGACATTTAGCAAGGAAAGCTCCTATGGTCCACCCTCTGGAATAGGGGAATGGATGGCATCTCCGCCAAGGCGAGCGGTGGATTCTCCGTGGGACAATTAAAGGTTGCCAATGGCGGCCATACCCTCTAATATTTCTCTACCGAAGGGGTTGTGTGGATGGTTGACAAAACGAGGGAGGCATTGCTGCGGGTTGCATCATCGATTTTCAAGCGATGAGGGGATTATTCGTCCCGTGAGGGGGCGAGGAGACCCTGCCATCGGGCCGGATGCCTTAATGGTGATGGTCCCCTCCGAAGTGGCCTTTCT
>CAYUCJ010000091.1:4544-9548 GCA_964443285.1 uncultured Desulfobacteraceae bacterium
TCATCAGCGGGAGGGCATCCTGGCCGTTGAAATGGAGTTGTCGGCCCTCATGACGGTGGGCCTTTTCCGCTCCGTTGCCGTGGCGGCCCTTCTCGTGGTATCCGATGAACTGTCTGATCTCACATGGCACAGGGGCTTTTCAAGTCCGAAACTGAAAAAGGCCACACGCTCTGGGACGGAGATTCTGCTCCAACTGGCCCAATCAAAGGTGGCGGGGCAGGAGAAGGAAAATTGACGAATAATCTGGAAGCGGGAGTGCTGGCCGTCGATGTGGGAAGCGGGACCCAGGATATCCTGGCCTGGCGACCGGGAATCTCCATTCAAAACTGTCCCAAGCTCATTATGCCTTCGGCAACGACCATCCTGGCGACCCGCATCGAGCAGGCCACCGCAAGGGAGCACGCTATCTTCTTCTCAGGGGCCACCATGGGAGGAGGACCATGCAGTCGTGCTGTGCGGAAACATCTGAAGGCTGGACTTCAGGCGTTTGCCCTGCCGGACGCGGCCCGTACCTTCAACGACGATCTGGAAAAGGTCCGCGGAATGGGCGTGCAGGTTGTGGATGAACGGCCTCCTGCCACACCGCTGGAAGAGCTGGCCATGGGTGACATGGAGATTTCGAATATCCGGAAGGCCCTCGATCTCTTTCTCGTGCCCATGCCCGGTTTGGTCGCCGTCTCCGTTCAGGACCACGGGTTTTCACCCCATGAGAGCAACCGGGCATTTCGTTTCAGGCAGTGGTCCGACCTCCTGAGGGGAGGCGGTCCCCTCGAGGACCTGCTCTATGAGACCCCGCCTGAACATCTGACCCGTATGAGGGCGGTTGCCCGCTCCGTGCCGGGTGCCCGGCTCATGGATACGGGAGCCTCGGCCATACTGGGCGCCCTGCTGGATCCCTGGGTCTCGGAAAGATTGAATGACGGGATTACGGTAATCAACGCGGGCAACGAACATACCGTGGCGGCACTGGTAAAGGGTGAAAGGATTTGGGGCGTTTACGAACACCACACCTCTCTGCTGGATGAGCCGAAACTCAGAGACCACCTGATGCGGTTTCGGAGAGGAGATCTGACCAACAGGGAGGTCTTCGAAGAGATGGGGCATGGCTGCCTGGTCCTCCCCGAAGGACCGGCGATCAGTACGTTCGGTTGCATGAGTATAACTGGGCCGAACCGTACAAAGTTCATGGGGTTGGGTGCGCACTTGGCCGCTCCCTATGGAGACATGATGTTGACGGGGTGTTTCGGGCTGATTGAGGCCCTCAAGCGGAGATCCAACAGAAATGGATAATGGTGGAAAGGAAATAGCGTCCCTCAGGGAACGTATCCGGTACCACAATCGCCGGTACTACGCCCTGGATGATCCCGAGATATCGGATGCGGAATACGACAGGCTCTATCAAAGGCTCATTGAACTGGAGGGACAGTATCCGGAGCTGATCACACCTGATTCTCCCTCCCAGCGGGTCGGTACGGAGCCCCGGAAGGTTTTCAGACAGGTCCGGCACCGGCTGCCCATGCTGAGCCTGGAAAACGGTTTCGAGGAGAAGGACATCGGGGACTTCGACGTGAGGGTCAGGAAATTTCTCGGCGCATCCGAGCCCGTTCAATACACTGTGGAACCGAAGATGGACGGCCTGGCCGTCGAGCTGGTCTATGAAAAGGGGCGGTTGATCGTGGCGTCCACACGGGGTGACGGTTATACGGGCGAGGACGTGACCCTGAATATCCGGACCGTATTGACCGTTCCCCTCGATTTGAAAAGTTTCAGTGGTGACCATCAGGTTCCGGACCTCCTGGAAGTGCGGGGCGAAGTCTACATGGAGCTGGAGGCCTTCAGGGCCCTGAACAGCCGGAGGGCGGCACGTGATCATGCGGTCTTTGCCAATCCCCGCAACGCGGCCGCAGGGGCTTTGAGGCAACTCGACCCCAGGGTGACGGCGAGGCGGCCACTGAACATGTTCTGCTACGGAATAGGGGAGATGAGGGGGGAGACCTTTGGTACGCACTATGATCTGATGCTGGCTCTCCAGGATTGGGGGCTGCGGGTGAACAGGCCCCATATCCGGATATGCGATACCGTCGAGGCGGTCATCACCTATTGTCGCAAGCTGGAGGAGACACGTTCACGGTTTCCCTTTGACATTGACGGCGCCGTCGTCAAGGTTAACCGGCTGGACCTCCGGGCGCGGCTGGGGGAGAAGTCCAGGAGCCCAAGGTGGGCCATGGCCTTCAAATTCAGACCGACCCAGGAGACCACGCGGATCCTGAAGATCGATGTCCAGATAGGAAGGACCGGGGCCCTCACACCGGTGGCGCATCTTGAACCGGTGGAGGTGGGGGGTGTGGTCGTCCGAAGGGCCACCCTCCACAACCAGGAGGAGATCGCCCGGAAAGACATCCGAGAAGGGGACAGGGTGGTGGTGCAGAGGGCAGGGGACGTGATCCCGGAGGTGGTGAAGGCCGTCACATCAAGCAGGACCGGTCAGGAGAAACCCTTTCACATGCCGTCGGAATGTCCTGTCTGCGGGACAGACGTGGTAAGGACGAAAGACGAAAAGGTGCTGCGGTGCCCCAACCCCGCGTGTCCGGCCCAGGTGAGGGCCTCCTTGCGCCATTTCGTTTCCAAGGGGGCCATGGATGTGGATGGGCTTGGGAAAAAGATCCTGGAGCAGCTCCTGGACCGTGAGTTGATCCGGGACGAGGCGGATCTCTATTCGCTCACCTTCGAGGACTTGCTCCAGCTGGACAAGATCGAACAGAAATCAGCCTCCAACCTGATGGAGGCCATTGAGAAGAGCAAGAACACGACGCTGTCGCGGTTCATCTACTCCCTGGGGATCCGGCACGTGGGAGAACACGTGGCCCATCTCCTGGCTCTCCATTTCCTGAATCTGGAAGGTTTCGTGGCTGCTTCGAGAGAGGAACTGCTGTCCATCAAGGGGATCGGCGAGGAAATCGCCGAAAGCATCCTTTCTTATCTGGAGGAAGCGTCCAACCGGACCATCATCGAACGGCTCCTCTCAGCCGGGGTCCGGCCGACCTCCCCCCAGCCGGTTCGGGTCTCCCCTGTCGAAGGAAGGAGCTTTGTCCTGACGGGATCCCTGGAGACCCTGACGCGGGCCGAAGCCAGGGACCGTATTATCGGGGTAGGGGGCAGGGTCTCCGGCTCCGTGAGCAGACGTACCGACTACGTTGTGGTCGGAAAAGATCCGGGTTCGAAATTGACGAAGGCCCGTGAAATCGGGTTGACCATCCTCGATGAAGAGGCATTTGTGAAGTTGCTGGGGGGGTAGGATGGAAACTGTTCGCGTGAGGCTGATCATCAAAGGCAGGGTGCAGGGCGTGTGGTTCAGGGATTCGACGCGAAGACAGGCCGTTATGTTCGGGGTGACCGGGTGGGTGAGAAACCGTCCCGAAGGGACCGTGGAGGTCCTTGCGGAGGGGCCTGAAAGGGCGGTCCAAAAACTGGTCGCCTGGTGCCGTCGAGGGCCGTCCGGTGCCAGGGTGGATCGGTTGAGAGAGGAGCGTGAATCCTGGCAGGGGGAATTCGAATCATTCGACATCACATTCTAGCGTTTTGAGGTCTTCTTTCCCGCCGCGCTTCGGTGCCGGGAGATTGTGAAGATCATCTGAGACAAAAAAGGAAAGGTCATGAGAAAAAGGTTTTTCTTCGTGGTAGGCATCAGAATGATGTTATTGGCGACCCTGGGTTTGGCTACAGGGTGCGCCGGGCGCAGTTTTTTCAAGGGATTCAAGAAGGGTAAAGCGGTTCTTGTAAAGAGGGTGAAGGTTTTGTCCTTTATGGATCAGACGCACCTCGGCTCCCACCTGGGAGAAACCTTCACCGCAGAATTCGTTTCCAGGCTGCGGGCAACACCTCTCGTCCAGCTGGATGAAAGGCCGCTGGGTCTTTCCCTTAACACCGACATGAAGTCACTCCAGTTCGGGATCGTCACGCCTATGGCCTTCATCCAGAAGGCGGAAGAACTCGGGATAAACGTTTTGATTACGGGGGTTCTGAATCCTATTGATGTCACCACCAGGCGCGAAGGGATCTGGCCTTTCAGGAAGAATCGCCGGTTCTACGAGATCTCGATGGCCATCAACGTGGTTGATGTGAGCACCGGCGCTTTGCTCTACACAAAGGTGGAAAAGGATGAAGGTCGGGTACCGGAGGATGTGCAGGATGTGGAGGATCGAAAGGGATACATGATCAATCTGATAAAAAAGAGTATGTCCGGAATCCTGAAAAGACAGGTCTCCGAGATTTCAGACATTCTCTCGGAAAAACCCTGGACGGGAAAGATCCTGGGCGTGGACGACAAACTGATCCGAATAGGTGGCGGGCGAGATGCGGGTATCAAGCCCGGTTTTGTTTTCCAGGTGTTTTCGAGCGGGGAGCTGATACGGTCTCAGACCGGGCAATCTTACCCCGTCCGGGGGCGAAGGGTGGGAAAGATCGTGGTCACGTCGTGCGGGGAGAGGGCGGCCATGACCCGGGCCCTTTCGGGGGGGCCCTTTGAAGTGGGGCAGATGATTCGGTTTGGAAACTAACCTATCATTTCCCGGGCATGGGCCAGTGCCTGGGGCGTGATTTTACGGCCCGCGAGCAGGCGGGCGATCTCCTCAACCCTCTCTTTATCCGTCAATTCCGCGATGAGGGTATGGGTCCGGCCCTCTGTGACCTTTTTTTTCACCTGAAAGTGTGTCTGTGCCTTGCTGGCGATTTGCGGCAGATGGGTGATGCACAGGATCTGGTGAAATCCGGCCAGGGATTCAAGTTTTTCCCCTACCACTTCTGCGGTAGCC
Source organism: uncultured Desulfobacteraceae bacterium (assembly GCA_964443285.1). Taxonomy (GTDB): domain Bacteria; phylum Desulfobacterota; class DSM-4660; order Desulfatiglandales; family Desulfatiglandaceae; genus CAYUCJ01. The sequence continues at coordinate 9,356 of CAYUCJ010000091.1, forward strand.
CCCCCAATCCCGGCATCCACCTCATCAAAGATGACCGCTTCCACCGAACCGGTTCGAGCCAGAATGCTCTTGAGGGCCAGCATGATACGGGAGAGTTCTCCGCCTGAGGCGATTTTGGCCAGGGGTTTGAGCGGTTCTCCCACGTTGGGCGAGAGCATGAATTCCACCTGGTCGAAACCGTCGCTGCGAAGGA
>CAYUCJ010000092.1:0-9525 GCA_964443285.1 uncultured Desulfobacteraceae bacterium
GGAAATCACCGTCTCATCCTGACTGAACGCGGGACCGCCTTCGGCTACAACAACCTGGTGGTGGACATGAGATCTCTCGTGATTATGAAAGGGTTTGGATTCCCGGTGGTTTTTGACGCCACCCACAGCGTCCAACTGCCCGGCGGCAAGGGGACCAGTTCCGGTGGACAGAGGGAATACGTGGCCCACCTTGCCCGGGCAGCGGTGGCTGCGGGAGTGGACGGCGTCTTTATGGAGGTGCACCCCCGTCCGGACTCTGCACTGTGTGACGGCCCCAATTCACTTCCTCTCAAGGATGTGCACGATCTCCTGCGCTCCCTGAAGGCCATCCATGATGTGGTGAGGTCTTGACGACCCATCCAGGCCAGCTTCCCCTCCTGTCCACCATCACGCTGGAAAAGCTGCAGCATTGCCGGGGATACCTACCCGTGGGGAAAGAGTGCTCCCGGACGGGGTTTCTCTCCCAGGTTTGTCGCAGAAGGGCGGTGAAGTCGGCCGCCAAATTCCCGCGGGGCGCGGGATGAGAAGTCCGGGGTACACGGGCTGGGCGAAGCAGAAAGAAGACGAGGCTTTTGGTAAATGGAAAAGGAAGCCAGAGACATTAAACTCCTGTTCCTGGACGTGGACGGCGTGATGACGGACGGGAGCATCCACATGAACGCATTGGGGGAGGAGATCAAGTCTTTCCATGTCAGGGACGGTTATGGATTGAAGCTGCTCATGCAATCCGGGGTGGAAGTGGTGATCATATCCGGGCGTGATTCCGGGGCCGTGACGCGAAGGGCAAACGAACTGGGAATTCACATGATTTTTCAGGGTGTCAAAGAGAAGGGCGAGATCTGCCGGAAGGTCATGGCCGAGAAGGGATTAAGAAAGTCAGAAGTTGCCGGCATCGGGGATGATTTGCCTGATCTTGCCGTGTTTGAGAACGCAGGACTTCGCATTGCGGTGTCTGATGCGGTCGGAGAGGTTCGCGAAGCAGCGGATTTCACGACCCGGGTTCCGGGCGGTCACGGCGCCGTGCGGGAGGCGTGCGAGTGGATAGTAAAACTCAAAGGCCGCGTATTGGGGGAGGTGCCGTGCCAAGGTGGTGGAAAATAGTCTTTACATAGGAAATGAGCCGTTGATATAATGTCATCGATTTGGCTCAGGGATCAAGAAACTTGGGCCTATGTTGAAAAACGACGAAAACTCGAATAGTTAAGCTTGTTGGTGAGAGCCGGCCGCCGGCGTCCCCACCCGGGAATCCCCCTCTGATGGATGGAAACCGGTCAGGAAACAGTGAATCATATTCATGCAACCGTTTTTTAAGAAACACTGGCCCCTGATCGGTCTGGGGGTTCTGTTGGCGCTCGTTGCGGCTTACCTGATAAGGTCCGGAAAGGACATCTTTCATAATGCCACTCTCGAAAAGGTGATTTCGGGGGAAGGGATCAAACTGAAGGATATTCACTACACCCAGGAAGATCCTGAAAAGGGGATGAAATGGGTTCTGGATGCGGGTGAAGTGAAATTTTCCGGTGACAGACAATTCATTTCTTTTCACGATTTCAGGCTGCAGGTGAGCCCCGCTCACCGACCTTCTTTTGAGGTGACAGGAAACAAAGGTGACTATTCCAGGGCCTCCGGAGAATTGAACCTCCGGGGCAATGTGAATGGGATATCGGAAGACGGGTACAGGGTGATCACCGAGAGTATGCGGCTTGATGAAAAGAAGGGTATCCTGACCAACGACGAACCCGTCCAAATACTGGGCCCTTATTTTTCCGCCAAGGGGGAGGGGATGTTTGTGGACCTCAGGAAAAAGCGGCTCAAGATTCTTTCGCGGGTGACGACCGTCATAAAGGGGAGGTCCGTGACAAAATGACACACAGCAAGGTTCTGTCTCTGCTTTTCATCCTCCTGTCCGTGCTGGTCTTTTTTCAGACGGCCCCGGGCGAGGCGGAAGTAAAGAAAGGGTTCGATGAGAAGGTCTCTTCCAAACCCATAATCATCAAGTCGAAGACACTGGAATGGAACGATGAAAAGAAAACGGTGGTCTTCACAGGCGAGGTGAATGCCCAAAAGGATGATTTTGTGGTGGGTTGTCAAAAAATGATTGTTTACTATACCGCTTCGTCCGATGAACAAGGAAAGGGCGATTTTGCAAGGACCGTGGACCGGATCGTGGCCACAGACCGGGTGAGGATTACCCGCCGTGACGGCGGGACGGCGGAAGCTGAAAAGGCTGTTTATTATCAAGCCGATGAGAAGCTGGTCCTTACCGGTCACCCATCGGTCAAACAGGGGAATGATCTGGTAAAAGGGGACCGCATCACCATTTATCTCAAGGAGAACAGGAGCACAGTCGAAAGTACCGGAAAAGAAAGGGCCCAGGCCACTATATTCCCAAAGCCCAAGAAAAAGGGGACCCCTTGACAACGGCGGGGCAGACCTTGGAGGCACAGGGACTGGTCAAGGTCTACGACGGCAAGCGCGTCGTGGACCACGTGAGCCTGACGATCAAAAGGAAAGAGATCGTAGGTCTCCTGGGGCCCAATGGTGCCGGCAAGACAACCACCTTCTACATGATCGTAGGGCTGACACAGCCCGCGGATGGCAAGGTTTTTCTCAACCATGAGGAGATCACCCGTGACCCCATGTACATCAGGGCAAGAAAGGGGATCAACTACCTGGCTCAGGAGCCGTCGGTCTTTCGAAAACTCACCGTGGAAGAGAATCTGCTGGCCATCATGGAAAGCCTCAATGTATCGCCAGGGGAGAGGAAGGCGCGTATAAAAGGCCTACTCAATGAGTTGAATATCGGCCATCTGGCGAAACAGAAGGCTTACTCCCTCTCCGGAGGTGAGCGGAGGCGCCTTGAAATTACAAGGGCCCTGGTGACCGAGCCGAAGTTCATGCTCCTGGACGAACCCTTCGCCGGCATCGATCCGCTTGCTGTGAATGACATACAGGAGATTATTCGGCAACTGAAAAAGCGCGGCTTGGGGATTATTATTTCCGATCACAATGTGAGAGAGACTTTGAACGTCTGTGATGTAGCTTACATCATCAGCGAAGGAAAGATTATTGAGCATGGGAACCCTGGTAAAATCGTCGCTAGCAAGGTCGCGCGGGGTGCATACCTGGGCGATGATTTTTCCATGTGACCCCTTAACAACTCTGTCAAACGTCAAATGGATCCTATGCACCCACCGGCACGTTTCCGGTGCAGGATCGGGCAAGGCTAAGAAAGACCACTATGGCCCTGGAACTCAGACAATCATTGAGCTTGAGTCAGCAGCTCATCATGACGCCTCAATTGCAGCAGGCCATCAAGCTCCTGCAATTGTCAAGGCTTGAACTGCTTGATACCATCAACCAGGAACTTGAGGCCAATCCCCTGCTGGAGGAACAGCTCTCTTCCGACACTGAGGATGAAAATCGCGCTGAGGCACAAAAGGATACAAGCGAGAGTGAGCCTGCCGAACTCACCGAGGTAAAGGTCGAAGAGCACGTCGGTGAGGACGTGGACTGGGAAAACTATCTGGCCGAATACAACACGGCCTGGGCGGATGTGCCGTATGATGTGCGGGAACTGCCTTCCCTCGAAAGCATGACAGCCTCCAGGACAAACCTCTCTTCCCATCTGATGTGGCAGCTCAACATGAGCAACCTGGGCGAGGAAAAAAGGGAGATCGGGTTGCATATTATCGGCAATCTCGATGAGGACGGCTATCTGAAAGTTTCCCTGGAAGAGATTTCGGAGGCCACCGAACTGCCCGTTGACAAAGTGAGCGAAGTTCTTAACTTTGTACAGCAATTTGATCCTGTTGGCGTTGCCGCCAGGGACACGCGTGAATGCCTGCTGATTCAGGCTCGGTTTCAGGATCTGGGGGGAACCATCGTTGAAGAGATCATTTCCGATCATATGCATGAACTCGAGAATAAGAAATATGAGTATATCGCGAAAAGCCTCTCGGTTTCACTCGAAGAGGTGGTCTCCGCCGTCTCCATTATCCACGGTCTGGAGCCGAAACCAGGCAGGAGATTCAACGATGATGAAACCATTTATGTGATCCCCGATATCTATGTTTTTAAGGTGGGCGATGAGTACGAAATAGCGTTGAATGAAGATGGGCTGCCGAAACTGCGGGTCAATTCCTACTACAAAGATGTCCTTTCCAACAAGGGGGCGGTGCCGGAAAACGCAAAGGCTTACATACAGGAGAAGCTCAAATCCGCAGCGTGGCTGATCAGGAGTATTCATCAACGCCAGAGGACAATTTATCGGGTAACGGAAAGTATCGTGCAGTTTCAGAGGAATTTCCTGGATAACGGTGTGACTTGTCTCAAACCCCTCGTGCTCAGGGATGTGGCTGAAGACATAGAGATGCACGAGTCAACGGTAAGCCGTGTAACCACCAACAAGTTCGTGTACACGCCCCAGGGGCTCTATGAACTCAAGTTCTTTTTCAACAGCGCCATTAACAGCATTGAAGGCGATGCCATAGCCTCCGAGAGTGTGAAAGAATATATCCGAACGACAGTCAAGAAAGAGGATACCCGAAAGCCTTTGAGCGATCAGGAAATCTCGGATATACTTAAGAAGATGAACATCGATGTCGCACGGCGAACGGTGGCCAAGTACAGGGAAAGTATGGGTATTCTGCCGTCACGCAAGCGGAGGCAGCCTTGATGGACAGGCATGCAAATCAATGGGATGCTTTTCAACCTGTTGATTTGTAAGGAAATCGAAAATCGTACTTTTCGGTTTCCGTGAGTAAAAAGTCCACGGACGGAATTTTTTTATGACTTCATAAAAGAGAAGATTTCCAGGAGGAAAAATATGGACATCAGCGTCACGTTCAGACACACGGAACCCATTGAGAGTCTGAGAACCTACGCAGTTGAAAAGGTTTCTAAGATGAAGAAGTATCTGGACTATCCAATGGAAGCCAATGTGGTCTTAACCGTGGAGAAGATTCGGCATCAGGCCGATGTGACGATCAGCGTGAATGGTACGCGGATCAAGGCGGTTGAAGAGACGGGAGACATGTACTCCGCCATCGATAAGGTCATGGACAAGATCGAGACGCGGATCAAACGGCATTTATCCAAGATCAGATCCCGAAGACCGGAAAATATCAAGGGCGAAGACGCTCTGGCCACCGAGGAAGCAAACGCCAAGGTCCAGGATGAGCCCGTCATAGAGCCGGAGCCCATGGTGGCAAAGCCGATGGATGCGGAGGAGGCGGCCATGCAGCTCAATCTATCGGCGAGAGGATTTCTCGTTTTTCGGAATGCGAGGTCCATGGAAATAAACGTTATCTACAAGAGGCGGGACGGCAATCTCGGGCTCATTGAACCTCAGATGTGATAAACCCATGATGAAATTTTCAGATATCATAGTAGAAGACAGTGTCATTCCGGAATTAAGGGCAAGGGACAAGGAAGGCGTTCTCAATGAACTGGCTGAAGCCATCTGTCGTTATGAGCCTTCTGTTGACAGGGCGGCACTGGTAAGGGTCCTTCTCGAAAGGGAAAGACTGGGAAGCACCGGCATTGGAGAAGGAGTGGCCATCCCCCATGGCAAGCTCAACAGCGTGAGCCGGCCACTGGTTTCTTTCGGAAGGAGCCCAAAGGGTCTGGACTTCGACTCCATGGACGAACAGCCTGCGCATCTCTTTTTCCTCCTGGTTGCACCGGAGAACTCGGCTGGTATTCATTTGAAGACCCTGGCAAAGATCGCCAAGGCATTGAAAAGCAGCTCGTTCAGGCGACGGCTGATCGAGGCCGGATCCAGAAAGGAGCTTTACGATGCCATCGTTCAGAACGATGAAGAGGGCGAAACCGTGTGAAAAATTGATGTAAAGGAAAATCATGATCGGATTGCTAATCATTTCTCATTGCGAGCTGGGGAAGGAATTCCTGAACGCGGCCGAGCTTATCATGGGTAGTCTTGAAAACGCTGATGCCATATCTATCACGCAAACAACCAACAGCCAGCAAATGATAGAGAGCATCTCGAAAAAAATAAAGACCATGGATAAGGGACAAGGCGTTCTCATCCTGACGGATATGTTTGGAGGGACGCCTTCTAATCTCAGCCTGTCTTTTTTATCAGACGAGATGGTAGAGGTTTTGACCGGTGTGAATCTGCCCATGGTTATTTCCGTTGCCCAGGATCGCAAGCAATTCACTCTGAGTGAGCTGGGTGAAAGGGCGATGGAATCGGGCAGAAGGAGTATCGCGCTTGCCGGTCAATTGCTGAAGTCGGAATGATTTCTTTAATTAAGGTCACCGCCGAAAACCTTGGCCGATTTAAAGAGGGGATCATGGAGATTGAGAGGGTCTCCTTCCCGACTCCCTGGACTTCACATGCCTTTGAGGACGAAGCGCGAAGACCTCTCTCCAGCCTGTGGGTCCTCTTGGAAGATTCAATCGTGGTCGGATATATCTGTTTCTGGATCGTGGCGGATGAAGTTCATCTCATGAACATCGCCGTGCGCCAGGAAATGCGTGGCCGGGGACTGGGAAAAGGGCTATTGGACAAAATGACCGAAGTGGGCGTCGCCCAAGGGGCCAAAAGCGTCTACTTGGAGGTTCGTCCTTCAAACGGGGATGCCAGAAATCTTTACAGGAAGAGGGGATTTCGGGAAATCGGTCTGAGACCGAGGTATTACAGGGATACCGGCGAAGACGCCATCCTCATGACCCTGCCCCTGGGACCGGATTTCTTTACGATCGATGGCCAGGATCGCTCAGAAGATCACAGTGCCACCGTCAGGCCGGCAGGGTGGCGGCAAATTGAAGGAAACTAAATTAAACCAGGAGGCTTAACATGTCTTTAAAAGTGGGAATTAATGGTTTTGGACGCATCGGGAGGATGGTCTTCAGGGCCGGGTTCAGGAACGAAAACGTTGAATTCGTGGCAATCAACGACCTGACAGATCCGGAGACGCTTGCCCATCTCCTGAAATATGATTCGGTTCACGGCGTCCTGGATGCTGAGATTTCGAGCACAGAGCATTCTCTGGTGGTGGATGGAAAAGAGATCGAGATCTATTCAGAGAAGGATCCCTCAAAGATCCCCTGGAGTGCCACGGGCGTGGAGACGGTTTTCGAGTGCACGGGCCTCTTCAGGGACAGGGAAAAGGCCTCCAGGCACCTGGAGGGAGGGGCTGGAAAAGTGATCATATCTGCCCCTGCCAAGGAGCCGGACGCCACCCTGGTCATGGGCGTCAATCACCTGGAATATGACCCCCAAAGACACCACATCGTCTCCAATGCCTCCTGCACGACCAACTGCCTCGCACCCGTCTGCAAGGTTCTGCTGGAGCATTTTGGTATCGAAAAGGGATTGATGACCACAACCCATGCCTACACTGGTGATCAGCGGTTGCTGGATTTCCCTCACCGTGACATGAGAAGGGCCAGGGCCGCCTGTCTCTCCATGATCCCCACGACCACCGGTGCTGCAAAGGCCGTTGCCCTGGTGCTGCCCCAATTGGAAGGAAAGTTGAACGGCATGTCCATACGGGTGCCCACCCCCAACGTTTCGGTGGTGGATCTGGTGGTTCAGCTCACCAAGCGGGCGACGGTGGAAGAGGTGAATTTGGCCTTGAAGGAGGCGTCGGAAGGTCACCTCAAGGATATCCTCGCGTATTGTGATCAGCCTCTCGTGTCCTCGGATTTCAACGGCACCAGGGTGTCTTCAACGGTTGACGCCCTTTCCACGATGGTCATCGGGGACATGATAAAGGTGCTCTCGTGGTATGACAATGAATTTGGATACTCCAACAGGATGGTCGACCTGGCCGTCTTCATGGCATCTTTTTAAAACGCGGCAGGTCCCCATCAGGAGAGGGTGATATGAAGGAAAGAAAACCGCTGATTGCCGGAAACTGGAAGATGAACCTGGGTCCTGACGAAGCAGTGGCGCTTGCAGGGGCCGTTGCCAAGAGCATGGAAGACCTGGAAATACCGGAGGTACTGGTGGCACCCCCGTTCACCAACCTGGCCGCCGTGAGAAAGGCCTTGGGCGGGGCAAAGGTATTTCTGGCCGGGCAGAACATGCACTGGGAGCTGAAGGGCGCCTTTACCGGGGAAATATCCGGCAGGATGCTCCAGGAAGCCGGGTGCACCCATGTCATTCTCGGCCACTCCGAGAGAAGGTCGCTGTTCGGAGAAACGAGCCAGACGGTTGATCTCAAAGTGAAATCGGCCACACTTTTGGGCCTCATCCCCATCGTCTGCATAGGCGAAACGCTCGAAGAGAGAAAAAACGACCGGACCTTCCAAGTGCTGGAGGAACAGTTGGGCGGGTCCCTTCAGAACTTCAAGGCGGATGATCTGATGCCCATGTCCGCCATTCTGGCCTACGAACCCGTGTGGGCCATCGGGACCGGAAGGACGGCAACGCCGGATCAGGCCCAGGAGGTTCACGCGTTTATCAGGGAGTGGATCGAAAAGACCTTCGACGCCCCGACTGGACAGCATGTGAGAATCCTCTACGGTGGGAGCGTTAAACCCGGAAATATCGCGGAACTGATGGCCGAACCCGACATAGACGGTGCCCTTGTGGGAGGTGCCAGCCTGAAGGCGGATCAGTTTATCGACATCATCCGGTTCACAGCGAAGAAGGCGTAAGGGAAACGGAAAGATGACGTTCTACAGAGTCATCAATTTTCTATTGCAAAAATATTTTTATTGGATAAGATGACAGATTCAATTGATGACTTTGTAAGAAGTCATCAACGCGTCCATCAATTAGACTTTGCCGAGAGAAAGCGAAAAAAATAAGAGGTTTATGAATGTCGATTATCATTGTTCTGGTTCACGTGGTCGTTTGCATTGCCTTGATATTGATCGTTCTTTTACAGAAGGGAAAGGGTGCAAGCATGGGCGCCGCCTTTGGAGGTTCCAGCCAGGCGGTGTTTGGCAGCACTGGAGCGATGCCTTTCTTGAATAAGGTCACTACGATTATTGCTATCGTGTTTATGCTGACCTCTCTTGGCCTTACCATTATGTCGGGGAGGGCAAGGAAGACTTCCATTATGGAAGGGGTGAACAAAACGCAGGCCCCGGCCGCACAGACCAGTCAGAAGGTACCTGCCGCACCGGAGAAGAAGTAACAGAGCATTCTGTGCCGAAGTGGTGGAATCTGGTAGACACGCTATCTTGAGGGGGTAGTGGGCCACGCCCGTGCGGGTTCAAGTCCCGCCTTCGGCACCATTCACCATCATATGGGAAGACCCTAGGGGTCGGCTAATTCAAGAGCCGATCTTTTTTTTGGTGGAAATAACCGTATGGAATGAGATCTTCAGCAAGGATTTCAAAAGAACAAAAAAAGGGCTACGGTGTGATTGCCGTAACCCCTTGATTTTGATGGTGGGCCTGGAAGGGCTCGAACCTTCGGCCAATTGATTAAGAGTCAACTGCTCTGCCAACTGAGCTACAGGCCCATGCCATGAATGGCATCTCATGATCTTCTGGCGCGCCCGGCAGGACTCGAACCTGCGGCCTACGGGTTCGAAGCCCGGC
>CAYUCJ010000093.1:0-9478 GCA_964443285.1 uncultured Desulfobacteraceae bacterium
GTCACCGTCATTCTTGACGTTCAAGCACCTACAGTGACTATTGAGAGCCCCACGGCGGAAACCACCTATGTAACGGCCCTTGATTCTATTGCGGTTAGTGGAACGGCCGGAGACAATACCCAAATCGCCACGGTTTCCTGGAGCCGATCAGCCGGTGGTGTTACCTTGACCGGCACGGCCACCGGAACCGTGAATTGGGCCACGGCTTCCATTCCATTGATCGACGTGGAGGGGGGCAATGAGATCACTATAACAGCGACCGACACTTTTGGAAACGAGAGCAGCGCGTCCATCACCATAACCCGCGAGACAGCAGTCGAGAACGTGGAAGAAGATCTTACTCCCCCTGCACCTCAACCGGTTGCGGACCCGCTGGACCTGGATGGAGATGAATATCAGAACGAAGACGAGACGGCCTGCGGAAGCGCACCCGATGATCCAGATTCTGTTCCTGCCAATTATGGCCTGTCTCAAGGCGGATCCCCCAACCAGTATCCGATGGATCCGAATGATCCCCATTTTGATCCCAAAAAAGTCAAGAAGGATGAACAGGGAAATATTGTCGGTTCCTACCTGTGGCCGGATTGTCTGAACCCGGACGACGACGGAGACGGACTCCCGGACACGTGGGAGCAGCAATATTTTCAAACAACGACGGGTGCGGATCCGACGGGGGATCCAGACGGAGACCTGATAACCAACTTGGATGAATACAAGAATGGGACGGACCCAACGAAGACGCAGATAGCAGGGTTCACCCTGACTGTGGTTGGTGCCAATTATGAGACATGGCTTCCAGAGTACAATACAGTCTTGGAAATAGAGGCCCAATGGACGGGTGGAGGAACCCCGCCGGCCACAGTAGCATTCAGTCTGAAGGAGACATCCAAATACCCAGGAAGGGCGGTCAATGATCCTGATCCCGAAAAGACAACGACAAATTATGAGAGCTGGTATGCATACAATGGTTTCGACTTCGGCCTGACGACAAACCAGAATGATCATTCCTTTGCACAGGGTCCGGTGACGGTTTCAGGTTCCGGGGGCATTTATACCATCTACCTCCGGTGCTGGGACTATGGTGGAAGGACAAAAGTGCGCGTGGTTTCTGCTACCAATCCCAATGATGTCTCAGAGATATGGATTCCCAAGGGCTCGGGGACCAATGGCATTGGGAGTGCTTGGGACTATGACGGAGACGGCAGCACTGAAAATCAGGCGGAACTGGATCCCAATGGGGATATCGACAGGATTGTCTTTGATCAAGGCGAGAACTCACCGTATTATAATTCCGCTGAAAAGGGCGACGGTTTCAGTAACTTTGAAGAGTACAGGGGAATCCTTTATAAGCCGACAATCAGTGGTGCCTTGGTGCACGAACGTTTGAACCCTTATCGAAAAGACCTGTTCCTGCGTGGTGAGGGGTTCGATGATGCCATAGGTGATCCTTATCGATCATTTGGTGCGTTTTCCAATGACTATCCATTCAGATTGGGGCTTGCTTTCAAGAATGCAGGCATTGATATCCATAATACCACCGGCTGGGGGCATGATGCCACGGAAGACGGGTCCTTTTTCAGGTATTACAGGAAAGGGACTGCTTCGATGGTTGGTCAATACCAGGTGAATGGCTCTGGAACAAACTGGGCCGAAAAATGGCCTCAGCTTGAGTGGGAATTCAAGTTTGAGGGTGAGGAGGCCTGGATTCCGATCTCCTCTTGGGGACCCGGCCAGACACTCTCCCTCGAGTGGCCTCACATCGGCGGAACAGGTGGGGCTTATGCCATCCGCATGTCCATGCCCCACATCAACGTGCTGATTGTCCAGCTGGATAAAGAAAAGCTTGGGGCCTTTTCAACGGAGAATGGGTATATCATATTCCTCGGCGCCAGCCCACCAAGTCTGAATAATCCTTTGGGATCGAGATATTGGGCATGGACGACCAAAGGCCTCAGCAAGACAGCCAAGGCGGAGGGATCCTACGGGCTGGCAACGGCTCTAAAGATTCCCCTCCAACATTACTTTGGTGACCGCCCCTATGCAGAAGACTCGGTTTGGACCGGCAGTAGTTGGGGAACGCGGGATTCCTCCCAAATGAAACTCGAGCCATTGAGCAAATGCGAGGATTACAAGGATAATTTGGCCTTCGATGATGGGCATGAAGATAAATCCCTCAGTAACCTTTTGGGAAATAAAGCAAACGGTCAGTGGGATGGTGAAAGGCGGCTTGAGAACTATGCTGAATGGGAGAGCGTGGAGCATTTGAACCCATTTGACATCAACAACAACGGGGAAGTAGAACTTCCCTCTCTCTCGGACCCGACAGCGGTGAAGTCAGGGGATGAATACAGCAGGGCACAGGTATTGAAACACACCATTACCCATGAAATCGGCCACATCCTGACCAGGACATCAAAGCACTCGACAGATCCGAATGGCGTTATGTTCGGGTATTCTATCAACTGGAAACGAGATGGTTACCTCAGCGAAGAATGGCGGTCCAAGCTAAAAATCCACAACAAGGTGAGATAGACTATTAAATTAGGGGTTTTATCATGAAGCGATTCTTTCAAAATAGCTGGAGCAGGTGGCTTGGCGTCTTTGTGGCCCTGTTAATTTGTCAAGGGCTCCTTTACCAGGGACATGCCTGGGGATTTGCATCTTCAGGGCTGCGCTTGAGCCTTCATCCGGACGCAGACCACACTGGCCTCAAATTCATACTTGGGGAGGAATCGATTAAACTTATCTTGGTCCTCCGGCACGAAGCATCAGGGCCGATCGCTACGGATAGGGGATTTTCGCAAGCGGAGCTTCACCATTCCCTGATTGTAACAGATCCGGGGGGGCAAAGACACGAATTAGCGGAAGAAGATGCCCCTCATAAAATGCCCCAAGCTTTCTACCGGAATAACCAGTTATGGCTTAAGGCTGAGATGCTTCCTGTGGGCTGGGTGAGGTCCGTGACCATTGAGGACCTCACAGAGCTTGTGCCGATGATGAAGACAACGCCCGGATGGTACACGATAGAAGCCCAACAACCTTTCATCCGATTTGAACAGACGGGACAGGACGCTGGACTGGGTCTCCTGGGATGGCTGGATGAATCCCACATCTGGAAAGGGACTGTGAACTCTGAAAGAATGCAGATCTATATCTATCCGGTTTTAGGGGCTCAACCGAAGCTCACGATCCTGGATGGTTCGGCCGTGCCGCCAACGCCCTTGGGCCAGGTTCCTGTGAAGGTTTTTCGGGTCAGTGATCTGCCGTCGGGATATGACCTCTCCGACGTTTGGGAGCAATTTGAACCCGCCTTAACTGGGACGACAAATTTTGATGGATGGGCGGTATGGGATTCAGGCACGCCATGTGTTCCGGAGGACAATTACACGGCCGTTGCCTTTTACTCGAACGAATACAAGGAAAGCCTCATCGCTTCTGGTGAAGGAATCGGGTGGGCCGCAAACTGCAACGGTCTTATCGAAAGGACTATCAGTTTTGGGGCGTCACCGTTCCCCCCTTTATCGCGTTTTTCAGTTTTCGCCTCAAACAGTGTGTGGGTTCAATCAAGGGCTGTTGTCAATAGCGGAAACATTGGTGTTCTGGATGAAAGCGCGGGTCTCTGGCTCGATTCGGGGGTGGAAATCTCAATAGGCAGTCGAGCCAGGGCCGAAGACGGCGTCCAGATTTACGGAGACAGTGTGAAAATCTGGCAGCGGGGGTCCGTTGATGATGTTTTCTGTAATGATCTCTATAACCAAGGGACGGTCAGGGGCGACATCACCAAGGGTCTGGAACTCCCGCTTTCATTAGAATTGCCCACCTTCCCGGATGTCGACCACGGTAGGAAAAACATCACCGTAAATTTCCGAAAGGTGAAGGACCTGGCCCCAGGGAAATACAACAATGTCACCGTCGCACCCAGAGGAACGCTGCGTCTCAAGGGCGGGGAGTATCATTTCAATAGTCTCTATCTCGGTTACCAGGCGTCCTTGGTATGCCTTGCGTCCACTGAAATCCGTATCAAGAAACGCCTATATCAAGGCTTTTGGTCCCTCCTGGGTCCTGATTCGGGTTCCGGTCTGACGGCAAGGGATTTGGTTCTCTATGTGGAAGGGACGAATGGTAACCTCTGGGACCTGCTTTCCTATCCAAAAGCGGTTGAGGTGGGAATAGGAAGCAAGATAAAAGCCAATATGTATGTCCCAAATGGAACCCTTTTGATCGGTGCAAACAGCGATGTAACAGGCAGTTTCATTGCCAAAGGTGTGGTTGTGGGTACGAAATCCAAAGTGACCCTTGACAGTGCATTTTAAGAAAAAGCGCTGCCTTCAAGGATTCACTGATTCACTCGGTGTGGAAACAAATCGTAGAGGAAATTTTTTAGAATTTAGGAAAACGCAATGTGAGAAAGGAGAAGGGAAAATGAAACTGAAAAAAACCGTACTTGTTGTTGGGCTGATGGTACTATTTTCCTTGCTAGCCGCAGCCCCTCAGGTGTTGGCAGCTGGAGGCCCGGAACCGCCGGCCAACGCGATAATCCAGGATGGAGAGTTGTGGGGGATCGTGGTTGTATATTGTTCTGCTGGCTCCCAAGACTTTGCGGTCGTGCGTGTCAAGCGGGTAGTGAATTGTAATGTGGAGACCCAGACACTGGTTGATCCGGCTTGGGTATTTGGCTGTTCCAACGACCCGACCGCTCCACTAAATTGGGATCTGCCTGCTGGAACGACCTTTTTTGACATTACAGGAACACCGTTCATTGCAAAGGTCAAGAACTTCAAGCAAGATGGCGATGCCTACTCATTCGATGCCCAGTTTAAGTTCTGGCTACCTGGGCCATAAGGCAAGTCAGGAAGCTGAGCAAAAGGGTGCTTTTGTCTGGCATAATTGACCGAAGGGGAGTGTGATTGTCTTCTTGAACCTCTTGATGCGTATCCTTGCAGCCATTCTCAGCGGATTGTTGCTTTGGGCAGGCTTTCCCCTGCCTGGGCATGCATTTATGATATGGATCGGTCTGGTGCCTCTTCTCCTTGCCATGCGGGGAAGGGGGCCTGCTTCCTCCTTCGTGTTGTCTTATATCTCAGGGATGGTCTTTTTTGTGGGGATCTTTCATTGGATCCTGGAGGTTCCCAGTTATACCTATCTTCATCACGCTATTCTGGGTGTCTATCTCAGTTCCTACTTCGGGCTTTTCGGCCTGGCGTTCTGCATTGTTTCGAGGCGAGCAGGCAGGGCAACCGCGCTGTTTGCTGCGCCATTCCTGTGGGTCTCCCTTGAATACATCCGCTCCAACCTTTCCTTTCTCGCGCTTCCCTGGGGGCTGCTGGCCCATTCCCAGTACCAGAATTTCCTGATCATTCAAATTGCTTCGCTGATTGGTACTTATGGGGTGAGTTTCCTGATTGTGCTGGTCAATTCAGCCATTGCCGCAATCGCCTATGCCTTGCTGAGCCGGTTGGGTAAAGAAAGACATTCCCCCACCGATGGAGAGGGCCTGCGAGGTGAAAAATGGGTGGCATTCGCGGCGGTTGTGTTTCTTGCGTTTTGTTCACTCTATGGCTATTTCAAAACGTCTGAATCCATTGAGGGGAAAAAGATAAAAATCTCCCTGGTGCAGGGAAACATCGATCAGAACAAAAAATGGGATCGGAAATATGCCGGGTTTATCATGCAAACCTATGGGGATCTCACTCGAAAAGCATCAAAGGATAACCCGGCCATGATCGTCTGGCCTGAAACGGCCACGCCCCGGGCCATCAATATGGACGCACATCTCTTGAATGAGGTGAAACACCTGGCGGAATCAACCGGGACCTATCTCCTGCTGGGGAGCGCTCAACTCCAGAAATTCAAAGTCAACGATCCCAAAAGTGCAAAATACGTGAATTCCGCTTACCTGATCCCCCCAAAGTCTGGAAAGAAGAAGAACCAACGTTATGACAAGATTCGCCTTTTCCCATTTGGGGAATACCTCCCCTATAAGAAAACCCTCCCATGGTCCACCATCAATGTCCCGGATGTGGGCGGATACTTGCCGGGAAAGAAATTCATCGTTTTCGAGCACCCCGACTTCCGATTCGGCGTGACCATCTGCTGGGAAAACATATTCCCTGATCTGGTCAGGCAGTTTGTAAAGGCCGGGGCCCAGGTTGTGATTAACATAACCAATGAGGCCTGGTTTGGAAAAACAGCTTCACCGGAACAATTTGTATCCATGAGTGTCTTTCGGGCTGTTGAGAACAGGTTATTTGTGGTAAGGTGCACGAATACCGGGATTTCCTGCTTCATTGATCCCTGTGGCCGGGTCGTTGAACGACTGAAGAATTCGGAGAGCAAGGAGATCTTCGTCAGGGGGGGGCTCACGGCATCCGTTGTCCCTATGGAGTCGAAAACGATTTACACCCGGTATGGCGACTGGTTGGCCTGGCTATGTTTCCCGGCTTCGATAGCCTTTCTTTTCATGGCATTTTACAAGAGAAAACGTAACCGTTCACCACAGAGCCTTGAACCCGCAGAAAAACGGGCAACAATTTAATCTAGGGCTATCTACCAATGATTAAACCAAAACGGCCTTTTAACACCCTAGCCTTTGCCTCCTGCGTTATCCTGGTTCTCACCATCGCAGGGTTCTACCTGTATAATATCATCAAATGGGCGAACTACCCTGATTTCGGCTATGCTTTCCGCACAGCAACCGGGATAGAAGTAGTTGGGGAAGTTACGGAATCGGGCCGTAAGGCAGGTCTTCAAGTAGGCGATCGTATTTTAGAAGTGAATGGCGAAAAATTTGAGAATATCCAGGACTTTCGGTCACATATGCGGAGGAAATTGGGAGAGGATAATGCCTATCTTATTGAGAGAAAAGGGCGTGCATTTATAATTACCATTACAAATCATCCCGCCGGTTTCAGGAGGTCTTTCAGTATAAGTGGATTTCCTTTTCTGCTGGGTCTTTGCTACGAGTTGTTTGGTGTTCTGGTTTTCTTGATGAAGCCGTACCAGCGACCCAGTTGGATTTTTTTTCTTTTCACGGCCATTTTCGGGCTGTTGCTCACATTTTTATATAAACTTGGGGTGATGAAACCTCCCTGGCTGGAAAATTTGAATATTCTTGCCTATACCTTCACACCTGCCGTTTTCATCCACTTAGCGTTCTGTTTCCCCAAAGAAGGCGAGTTTCTCAAGAGAAATCCCTTTATCCAGTTCATACCGTATATTGCCTCGGCCCTTTTGTTCCTGCGCATTCGCTGCCTTACACCGACCATGACGGATGCACCCAAGATATGGCTTATTGTCGCCGTGGCATATATGGCTCTAGGCGTCATGTTTTTTCTGGGTTCCTGTTTGATTCAGAGACTCACCTCATCTTCGGAGATAGTCAAAACCCGTGCCAGGATGATTTTAGTCGGCTTTGCTATTGCTGCGTCAGTCCCCCTCCTGGATTTTGTGATCAATACGCTCTTCCACAAATATATTTTGCCAGGGGTTAATTATTATCTGCCTTTTTTTATCGTATTCCCTGCATTTGTTGGTTATTCCATTGTCAAACACGATCTTTTCAATTTCGACACCCTCATCAAACGCACCTACGGGTATGTTTTGACCACCGGCACCATTGCCGGCGTATACGGATTGCTCGTGCTGATCTCCAATGTGGCCTTTGGCAGATTTGAGATGACCCAATCCCCCCTCTTCCCCCTTGTTTTTGTTCTGGCGGTAGTATTCCTTTTCAACCCGGTTCGAAACCGTATGCAGAAGGTCATCGACCGGGTTTTCTACAGGTTGGAGTATGATTACCGGGAGACCGTCCAGGCAATCAGCGAGTCCATGCGGACCCTATTGGGTCTGGATGAAATCGGAAAGAGCATCATGGACACGGCCTTGGGTGTCATGTTTATCGATTCGGGCCGCGTGATGCTCCTGGACAAAGAGAAACAGGCCTATGGGTGCCTCACCAGGGCCGGGGAGCGTGAGAAAAAGAAAGGACATGACGATACAGAGAGGGGGCCCGCTATCTCCGAACAGGAGCCGGAAGTCGTGGCGTGTTCCGACCCATCCGAAGGAGAACTGCCGGCCGATGATCCTTTTATTCAGAAGATGGTGGAAAGAAAAAGGGAGGTGACTCTTTACGATATCCAGGAGGATCCCCTCTTCGAGTCTGACAGGGAATCCTGCGAGAAGACACTGGAGCAGATGGAGGCGACACTGGTCGTGCCTCTGATCTATGAAGACGACCTGATCGGTTTGATATCCCTTGGTGAGAAGAAATCGGGGAAATTCTACCGGAAGGAGGATATCAACCTGCTGAATATCCTGGCCAACCAGGGGGCCGTAGCTATCGAGAACGCCCTGATGGTGGAGGAGGTTATCGAAAAGGGGCGCATGGAGGAGGAGCTGAATATCGCTCGAGACCTCCAGGTCAGCATGCTTCCGGTCACCTGTCCACAAATGGAAGGATTTGAGATTGCCGCTTTTTCAGAGTCGGCCAGGGAAGTGGGAGGCGATTTTTATGATTTCATAGAGATGGAGGGCGGCAGGATAGGGTTGGTACTGGGTGATGTGACCGGGAAGAGCGTCTCAGGCGCCCTAGTGATGGCGGCGTCAAGGTCCATTTTCCGGATGCTCTCCGAGCAGTCTCTGGCCATCGGAGAGATCATGGACCATGCCAACCTCAGGACCAAGAAGGACATCAAGAGCGGGATGTTCGTAGCGCTGCTCTACGCCGTGCTGGACGGGCAGAAACAGTCGGTACGTCTGTCGAGTGCAGGCCAGACCCAGCCGGTTCATCTGAGCAATGGAACCGGCAAGGCGAGGCTTGTGGAAACAGAGGGGGATACTTTCCCCTTGGGGTTATTGGAAGAGGCGGAGTACAAGGAAACCCTCCTTGAACTGGAACCGGGGGATACGGGGGTTTTCTATACGGACGGCATCGTGGAGGCCATGAACCCCCAGGAGGAGATCTTCGGGTTCGATCGCCTCATGGAGGTTGTGGAGCAGGGCCGATCCGACTCCGCGGAACTAATGATGAAAAGGATACTTGACGAGGTCAATACCTTTGTCTCCGGGGCGGAGCAGCACGACGACATCACGGTTATCGTTGTCAGAAGCAACCGTGTCGTGCGAAAATAGAAAAGGTACAAAATGGAGTGAGGGAATCATGCCCAGAGAAACCAACAAGCGCCAGATAGAGATCATTCTACCTACTAAAATCGGCTACGAACGCATGGCCATGGCCTGTTCCGCCTCTTTCGCAAGATTCTGGGGCCTTGAGTCGGAACGTATCGAAGACGTGAAGACCGCTGTGAGCGAGGCCTGCCTCAATGCCATGGAACACGGGAACAAGGGGCGGCCCGAGGCCCGCGTTGTGGTCAACCTGGGGTTGGAGGATGGTTACCTCGTGGTGCAGGTAAGGGACGAGGGTAGCGGCATCCGGGACATCCCGGGTGATCCCGATATCCATAAGAAGATCAGGAAGCTG
>CAYUCJ010000094.1:0-9455 GCA_964443285.1 uncultured Desulfobacteraceae bacterium
TTTGAAAAAATTGTCGAAAGAAAAATCAAAGAGGCCCAGGAGAAAGGATCGTTTGACGACCTTCCGGGCAGAGGGCTGCCCATGGCGCTGGAGGACGATTCCAACGTCCCCGAAGACCTGCGGTTGGCTTATAAAGTACTGAAAAATGCGGACTGTCTTCCTCCCGAACTCCAACTCAAGAAAGAAATCAGGCAGATGGAAGACCTGCTTGACAGCATACCGGATGAAAAAGAAAAGTACCGCCAGATCAAGAGGATCAACTTCAAGATCCTGCAGTTGAACATGATGGGAAAGAAATCCCCGCTCTTTGAAGAAGACCAGATCTATTACAAAAAAATACTCGACAAGACCGACCGGGAGAAATAGCCTCTGAAAACCTTTGAAATGGAGGAAAAATGGGAAACCGCGTCCTGATCATGCGTTGCGATTCCTATGATTCAGACCGGATCACAGGCATCGTCAAAGAGGGTATGGCCGAATTGGGTGTCAAGCCTTCCGGGCGGATCCTGTTGAAGCCGAACGTGGTGATCGCCCATCCGAAGGTTTTTCCCCATGCCTTTACCCGCAAGGAATTCCTGGAAGGCGTCATTTCAGCCACGAAAGCCAGGGCGGAAAACGTGAAGGAAATCGCCGTAGGGGAGAGATCGGGCATTACGCTCCCCACGAGGTTCTGCTTCAAGAATGCGGGATATAACGAGGTGATCAAAAGACAGGGGGTCAGGACCTACTATTTCGATGAGGTCAGGCAGGTCCCCGTTTCGCTCAATGGCTCAGATACGCTGCGAAAAAACATTTTTGTCCCCGAACCCATTGCCCGATGTGATTTTCTGATCAACCTCCCCAAATTCAAGGCCCATCCCTGGTGCAGGCTCACCCTGAGCCTGAAGAATTTTATCGGAATCCAGGATGACCGCCACAGGCTGGTGGACCATAACAGTTTCCTGGAGCAGAAGATCGCCGATCTTCAGGAAGTCATCCAGCCCCGCTTTATCGCCATCGATGCCATCACCGCAGGTCAGAAGATGATGCTGACCCCCACCCCCTTCCAGATGGGGGCCATTGTCATGGGAACCAATTCCTGCGCGGTGGATACCGTGGGGTGTCACATGGTGCACGTGGAGCCCAAAGATCTCATACACCTTCGGCTGGCCTCGGAAAGGGGTTTCGGGCCCATGGATCTCGAAGAAATCCAGGTGGGAGGGGATTTCCCCCTGGAAGAGGTCCGGGAAAAGACGGAAAAATTCCAATTCTGCATGGAACATGTTGACGACTATTTCGGCCGGGACAGCAACCTTTCCTGTACCGTGGGCACCTTTCCGGAAAAGCATTCCAGGGACTATTGCTGGGGTGGTTGCCCGGGTGCCCTGCAGGAGGCCATGCACATCTACAGGGGCTATTACCCGGATATAGAAAGACGGATGAAGAAGATCCGCTACGTGGTGGGAAAGGTGAAAGGGCCCCTGAACCTGGCGCCCGATGAAAAGGTCATATTTGCCGGTGACTGCACGAGCTGGGAAGGTGATATTGGAGGGGAGCACGTCAAGATCGAAAGTCATTACAAGACCACCCGGGAAGTGGACGAGCGTAAGACCAAGTCCAATGACTTGCTTCTGAAGACTTTCCAGACCCTTTCACGGGCTTTTAGGAGGCGGTCAGCCAGGTATATTCACGCAAGAGGGTGCACCCTTTCGGTGGCGGAGCACGTGCACTACCTCTCCGTGATCGCCGGAATACCCAATGTTAACTTTGATCCCAAACTGGTCGTTCCACTGAACATGGCCTACTGGCAGATGCGGGTCCACCGTTTTCTGAACCGATTCAAGGGGTGAGGAGTTTCTCACGTGTTGAGGGCCGCTTTTCTGCCAGCCTCAAGCGCTTTCCTATTCAGAGGAATAAACTTCTCCTTATGAGCAAATTTGGCGAGAACGGCCTCTATCAAGGAATCGAACTTGACGATGCGGCTGCGGGCCGCAAAAGCCGCGAGGGCCACGATGTTTGCAGCCCTGACATTGCCCAGGTCCTTGGCGATTTCGATGATGGGGACGCTGATAATATCCACGTCGTCGCGACCTGCTTCAACCGATATGAGGGACTGGTTGATGAAGATCACGCCTCCGGGCCTGACGGTAGGGGCAAATTTTTCAAGAGAAGGACGGTTCATGGCCACCAGGTGCTTGGGGTTACGAATGATGGGAGAACCGATGGGCCTGTCGCTGATCACCACCGTGCAATAGGCGGTTCCCCCCCGCATTTCAGGGCCGTAAGAGGGAATCCATACCACTTCAAAGCCTTCATTAATGGCAGCTTGCGCCAGAATCTGCCCCATGAGCATGACGCCCTGGCCACCGAACCCGGCGAATTTCACTTCATTTTGCATAACTCCTCCTCATCTGTGCTTATCGCCTAACTCTCTTCCGGTGTCTTGAATTCACCCAGGGGATAGTAGGGAAGCATGTTCCCTTCGGCCCATTCAACGGCCTCGGCCGGCGTCATTCCCCAGTTGGTGGGGCAGGTGCTCACGAGTTCCACCAAGCTGAAGCAGTCATTGTTCAGTTGATAGGTAAATGCCTTCTTGATGGCCTTCTTGGCCCTGTTGATATACTTGGGATTGAGTAAGGTCTGCCTGGCAATATAGCCGGGCGTCTTCAGAGTGGCCAGCAGTTCGGCCATCCTGATGGGCATCCCTACTTGAGCGGGGTCGCGACCAAAGGGCGAGGTGGTGGTCCGCTGCCCGGGCATCGTAGTCGGTGCCATCTGGCCGCCGGTCATCCCGTAAACGGCATTATTGATGAAGATCGTGGTGAACTTTTCCCCACGGTTGGCCGAATGCACGATCTCGCTCAACCCGATACTCGCCAGATCGCCGTCACCCTGGTAAGTGAAAACAACGAGATCCGGCCGAACCCTCTTGATACCGGTGGCCATGGCCGGTGCCCGCCCATGGGCGGCCTCCTGAAAGTCAAAGGTGAAATAGTTGTACATCAAGACAGCGCATCCCACGGGTGCGACACCCACCGTACGGCCACGGATCCCCAATTCATCGATGACCTCCGCAACCAGCCGGTGCGCCACCCCGTGGGTACACCCCGGACAGTAATGGGTGATGGTATCCGCCAGTGCTTCCGGCTTATGAAATGTTTTTCCCATCCTCTTGCTCCTGTGTTGATTATTGACGGAAAGGCTATAAGTCCCTCCGTGAATGGCTAATCCGCCAGTTTTTTCACCGCGTCCATCACCTCTTCAGGCGTGGGGACCTCACCGCCGCACTTGCCGTACCAGTGTACGGATCGTTTTCCCTTCACGCTGCGCTCAATATCTTCCACCATTTGCCCCATGGACATTTCAACGCTCAAGACTGCCCGGCAACTGTCTCTTCCGGCGGCTTCGTATACGGCCTTTGCAGGAAAAGGAAACAGGTGCTGGGGCCGTATCATCCCCACGGCCAACCCCTCCCCTTCCAGGTGATCTATGGCTGTGCGGCAGACCCTGCTCATGGTGCCGTAACTGACGATAAGGACCTTGTAGTCACCCTCGAGGTGGTAGGGTTCGTAGAGGATTTCCTCCCTTTCCATGCGCTCGTATTTGGCTTTCAGCTTCAGATTCTGGGCGTTGAGTTCCACAGGGTCCAGATAGAGGGTTTTCACCAGGTTGCGGGTTTTGCTCTTACGGGTGTCCATGCCGTTGGTGGCCCAAGTGTCTTTGTTCGACGGCTCGGACTTGAGGTGCTCGGGAAATTCCACCGGTTCCATCATCTGTCCGATCAGGCCGTCACCGAGAACCATCACCGGGTTGCGGTACTTTTCCGCCAGTGGAAAAGCGCGCATGACCATCTCGACGGCTTCCTGCACACTGGCCGGTGCCATGACCAGAAGTTTGTAATCCCCGTGCCCGCCGCCCTTGGTGGCCTGAAGGTAATCCGCCTGGGAAGGGAGGATGCCCCCCAATCCGGGACCTCCGCGCATGATATTGACGAATACCGACGGGCATTCTGCGGCCGCAATATAGCTGATCCCTTCACTCATCAGGCTGATACCCGGACTCGATGACGTCGTAAAAACCCTTTTGCCGCAAGCAGCTGCACCGAAAATCATGTAGGAAACGGCCACTTCGCTTTCACCCTGCAGAAAAACTCCGCCCACCTCGGGCATCCGTTTGGAGAGGTACTCCGCCACTTCCGATTGGGGTGTGATGGGGTAGGCGAAATAGTTCAAGCCTCCCGCCCGAATAGCGGCCTCGCCAATGGCCTCGTTGCCCTTCATAAGAACTTTGCTCATCTTTGTCCTCCGATTATTGCTGCCCTGCCGCTGTTTCCTGGATTTCAGAAATGGTTATAGCCACATCCGGGCACATGATACAGCACAATGCACAGGAGATGCAATCCTCCGGCCGGGCCTGGTATGCCGGAAAATACCCGTTGGCACTGACGTCATTGGAAATTTCCAGGACGTTTTTGGGGCATACTTTGACGCACAGACCACAGCCCTTGCAGCGGTCATCGTCGATGAGATGCTTGTAAGTCATGAAAGAACGCTCCTCTCATTGTGATTAGGGTCCCTTTTGCTAAACCTTGAATTTGTAAGATCAAAATTTCCGGCCCGTTTCCACGGGGGTACGAGCTGCCGGACGATGGGCAAAATCGGGCACACCGTCTCTCTTAAATCAATGGCCGGAAGCAACGCCTTGTCAACCGTAATGAAAGAGAGAGGAAGTCCGCTTTCCGACGACAGCATCCGTGCAAATTCATATCCGCTGTAAATATCTTCGGGACCTGTTTCGTCAATTAGATTGGCGTTTCCGATCAGTCCCGTTATCGTCATTCGGGATGCCTCTTCGATTTCCTTACGCATTTTCAGACAACCGGAGATGGTGCTTGTAAACGGGCGCCGGGGATTGACCACCATCAACATGTGAACCTTCTTACCCTTGAAGGCTTCTGCCAGGGACGCGAGAACCGTGGCCCCGTCATTGTCACCGCCCACATCCAGTATGGTCAGATCGTCGGGCTCCCGGATGGCCCCGGCAACGGCAGGGGTGAGAATCGGCAGGTCGGCCTGGAGATACTCCCGTGAAGGTAAGATGACTTTGATGTCAAATCCGGTCAGGGTCTGTTCGGCCTCGCGGGTTCGAAAATAGGAGTTGACCAGATCAAGATCGGCTATGCGAACCTCCAAACCCGCCTTTTTGGCGTGTACCGCCAGGTTGATGGAGACCTCGGTTTTCCCGCTCCCGTAATTTCCGACGACGACCACAATGCCGCGTAAATCAATCTGCAAATCAAATCCTTTTGTTATGTAACAAGAAGAATACAACCGGATTGCATGCCCGGCTCCGCAAAAATGGCAGAAAAAGTATTTTTATGCAGAGAGCCTTTCCGTGTCAAGCACTTTCAAGCGGTCAAGCAGGGTTTTCCCGTTCAATGGTGGTCCGGGACACCAGAATCCCTGACTTTTTCAAAAAAAGCTTTGAAAAAAAATATTTCTTTCTGCTATACTCGCAGGATTTTCGGAACCACCCACCCGAAGGGACGTCGCTTTCCCGGTGAGAGACGGAACCCGTTGGAATTCATATCATTACAACTTCAGGAGTCAGCATGGGTAACAAGAATACACTAATTATGAATGGTCAAGAGTTGGTCTTCAATCCTGGTGAAACCCTTTTGGAGGTGGCGCGAAGCAATGGCATCACCATTCCCACCCTCTGTTACCTTAAGAGGGCGACCCCTACCGGTGCTTGCAGGATATGCGTCGTCGAGGTGGAAGGAGCGAGGGCACTGGTGGCCTCCTGTGCTGCTCCCGCGGGCCCCAATATGGTCGTGAAAACCGAATCGGAAAAGGTTGTGAAAGCACGGCGAATGAATATCGAATTGCTGATGTCTTCCGGGCACCACAACTGTCTGGCGCAGGACCTGGGAATGGAATCATGGACCGATTTTCAGTTGAAGGCGATGGAAACGGAAGAACACCGCGATGTGTGTCCGGCCTATGGCGACTGCCGTCTTCAGGAGCTTGCCATCAAATATCAGGTTAGGGCTGACCGGTACACACCCACGGATACGCGCTACCCCCTGGAGAATGTCAATCCCTTTTTCGTGAGGGACTTTTCCCGCTGTATCCTTTGCGGACGGTGTGTTCAGGCGTGCAACGAAATACAGGTGAACAATGCCATAAGCTACGGGTACAGGGGTTCCGAATCCAAGATTGTGGCCAAGGCCGATCTGGCGCTCAAAGATTCCGACTGCGTTTTCTGCGGCCAATGCCTTCAGGCCTGCCCCGTTGGCGCCCTCTACCCCAAGGACCAGCTCCCGCCTTCCCTTTCGCCCCTGGAGGTAAAGAAGGTGCGAACGACGTGTTCCTATTGCGGGGTCGGCTGCCAGATGTACCTGCATGTGAGCGACAACAAAGTAGTAGAAGTGACCGCTGTGGAGGATGTTGGCCCGAACTACGGTTGTCTCTGTGTGAAAGGTCGCTTCGGTTACGATTTTCTGAGTCACGCCGATCGCCTCAAGACCCCTCTGATTCGTGAAGGAGACACCTTCCGGGAGGCGTCCTGGGATGAGGCCATGGACACGGTAGCAAAAAAACTGGCAAAGATCAAAACGGATTCGGGGTCGGACGCCATTGGAGTATTCAGCAGCGCGCGCATCACCAACGAGGAGAACTACCTGGCTCAGAAATGGACCCGGGCGGTTATCGAGACAAACAATATCGATCACTGCGCGCGTCTCTGACACTCTTCCACGGTGGCCGGTCTGGCCGCAGCCTTTGGAAGTGGCGCCATGACGAATCCCATTGCGGATATAGAAAAAGCCGAAGTCCTCCTGATCACAGGTTCCAACACCACCGAAAACCACCCGGTTCTTTCTTCCTATGCGAAACGGGCGGTGACCCAGAAAGGTGCCAAGCTGATCGTTGTGGATCCCAGGAAGATTCCTATCACCCGGTTTGCCACCATCTGGCTGAGGCCGAGGGTGGGAACGGATGTGGCGTGGATCAACGGGTTGATGCACGTCATCATTGAAGAAGGCCTCTATGATGAGCAATACGTCCTGTCCCGGACAGTGGGTCTGGACGAACTGAAAGAAACCGTGACACGGTACACTCCCGCCCATGTGGAGGAAATAACCGGAATCCCCCGAGACCAGCTGATTGTGGCGGCACGGCTCTATGCCGGGGTTTCAGCGGCCTCCATCATTTATGCCATGGGGATTACGCAGCATATCTCAGGCACGGACAATGTGAAATCCCTTGCGAACCTTGCCATGCTCTGTGGGAACATGGGCATTCCCGGCGGCGGGGTGAATCCCTTGAGAGGCCAGAACAATGTGCAGGGAGCCTGCGATATGGGTGCTCTTCCCAATGTCTTTACGGGTTACCAGAAAGTAGCGGATCTCGCTCATCAGACACGCATGCAGAAGGCATGGGGTGTGGACAGCCTGCCGGAAGCTCCGGGACTGGGTGTGACGGACATGATGAATGCGGCACATGAGGGGAAGATTAAGGCCTTGTATATCATAGGGGAAAATCCCCTGGTCTCGGATCCGGATCTGAACCACGTGAAGGCGTCCATGGAAAATCTGGATTTTCTAGTGGTTCAGGATATCTTTCTTACCGAAACGGCAAGGATGGCGGACGTGGTCCTGCCTTCGGCCGCTTTTGCTGAAAAGGAAGGGACCTTTACAAACACCGAGAGGAAGATCCAACTCGTTCACAAAGCCCTTGATTCTCCCGGCCAAGCGAGACAGGATTGGGAGATCATTTGTGACTTGTCTACCAGAATGGGCTATCCCATGCAGTACGAGAACCCCGGAGCCGTCATGGCGGAAATCGCCGGGGTGACGCCTTCCTACTGCGGAATCAACTACGATCGGCTGGAAATCGAGGGTATCCACTGGCCTTGCACCGGGACGGACCACCCCGGAACGCCGTGTCTCCACGTGGACCAGTTCACCTGCGGGCTGGGCGTTTTCCACGCCATAGAGTACATCCCGCCAGCAGAAATGCCTGACGAAGAGTTTCCCCTCTACCTGACGACCGGTCGTGTCCTTTATCAATATCATACGGGGACCATGACCATGAAATCAGAGGGGCTCAATGTGCTGGCGCCGGAATGTTTTGTGGAAATATCATACCAGGATGCCTCATCGCACGAGATTGGGACGGGTGACAAAATCAAGGTGGCGTCCAGGCGTGGTGAGATCGAGGCACTCGCAAAGGTGTCGAATCATGTTGAAAAGGGAACCATCTTTATCCCGTTTCACTATGCCGAGGCCGCTGCAAATAAACTGACCCACGCGGCACTGGACCCGATTGCGAAGATTCCCGAATACAAGGTATGTGCCGTGCGAATAGCAAGGACCTGACCGGCGTCTGGGGCCGTTCATTTTACTCGACCTGAAACAAGGAGAACAGAACATGCACATGATGGAAAATCTCGAGGTCGTTAACCCCGACTTGAATCCCCAAGTGATGGCCCGGGTGGATGAAATTGTGGAACAGTTCAAGAGCAAGCCCGGGTGTCTCATCCCGGTCCTGGAGGAATGCCAGCGGGTAGTGGGGTATCTCCCGTTGGAGTTGCAGGATTACATTGGGGAACGGCTCAATATCCCCGGCAGCACCATTTACGGCGTCGTGACCTTTTATTCTTTCTTCACCATGGTTCCCAAGGGGCGCCACGTCATCAAGGTCTGTCTGGGGACGGCCTGCTATGTCAGAGGGACCAAGCCCATTCTCAAACGGTTGAACGATGAGTTCCACCTGGTGCCTGGCCAGACCAGTGAGGACCGCCGCTTTTCCCTCGAAACGGTGCGATGTCTCGGAGCTTGCGGCCTGGCCCCTGCCGTGGTGGTGGACGCGGATACCCACGGGGGGGTTCGTCCGGACAAGGTGGGAGAAATCCTAAACCATTATGAGTGATAGAGAACGGGATCGCCGCGGAGAGAAAAAACCAGCGAGGGAATTCGATAAGGGTATTTTTTGGCTATGAAGCTATCAGACATCAAGAACACCCTGAAGGCGGAAGTCATCGTCGGTGAGGACAGACTGGATATCCCGGTGTCAGCGGGCACGGGAAGTGACCTGATGAGCGATATGCTCACGGGACCCACGAGCGGTTCGGTCCTGTTGACGGGGCTCAACAACATACAGGTTGTCCGGACATCGGTGATTGCCGGCGTCGCTGCGGTGGTCCTGGTTCGTGGGAAACACCCGAGCGATGATATGAAAGAACACGCTGCCGAGCATGGGCTGCCCATGTTAAGCACGCCCTATACCATGTATTCTGCTTGTGGAAGGCTTTATCGCGAAGGCCTCCGTGGGGTGGAGCGGAAACGGTCTTGACGCAGGGATCGGGAAAAAGGGGACGTTTTGAAGTTGGCTGATAGCTCTTTTTTCCCTAACGCCTAAACTCCGGCGGTGTGACAATCGATACTGAAAAACCACAGTTATCCAAGCGCTTCG
>CAYUCJ010000095.1:0-9438 GCA_964443285.1 uncultured Desulfobacteraceae bacterium
CTTAAGGCAATGAAGTCTGCCTGAAATGCCCCGTCTTTCTTCCGCAAGGGGGATGATGACTTCTGTTTTCCGTGGGAACGGGGTGGTTTTTCAGGTTTACGCATTGCCTTCTTCATTCCGAAAGAGGGCATAGCCCGCATTAATGAATCTCCGCTCCGATCCCGGTCGGCGCGGTTTTTTTGTTTTCGGGCTGTTTATCATTTTTGGAGCGTTCTTATGGCTTTCAGTATTGCTCTGATTATCGTCTTTGGTCTGTGTGCGGATTACCTCTTCACAAAGCTCAAATTACCGGGACTGGTTGGGATGCTCTTCGTTGGCATCTTTTGCGGCCCCTATGTCCTCAACCTCATTTCCCCGGATATGATGAGGGTTTCAGGAGATTTCAGAAAGATCGCCCTGATCGTCATCCTGCTCCGGGCGGGATTCGAACTCCGCCGCGACACCCTTAACCGTATCGGCCGTGCCGCAATCACCATGAGCGCCGTGCCGGCCCTCTTCGAAATGGCGGGTATCATCCTGATCGCCCCGACCTTGCTCCACATCAGCATCCTGGAGGCGGCCATCCTGGGCGCCGTACTCTCCGCCGTGTCCCCGGCAGTCGTCGTACCGCTCATGATCGACTTCATGGATAGAGGCAGGGGAACCAGGAAAGGCATCCCCACACTCATCCTGGCGGCATCATCGGTGGATGACGTCTTTGTGATCGTCCTCTTCACCATCTTTCTGGGGATGTACGGGGGCGGCGAGGTCAATCTCTGGGTCAAGCTGGGAGAAATCCCCGTTTCCATCGGCCTCGGCATCCTGGTGGGACTGGTCCCCGGTTACTTCCTTTACTGGCTCTTCAACAGGTACGACTGGCGCCCACCGCGAAGGACGCTGGTGGTCCTTGGAATCGCCATCCTGCTGACCTGGTTGGAAAAGATACTGGAGCCCCGGGTTCCCGTTGCGAGCCTTCTGGGCGTCATGGCCATCGGGTTTATCATCCTCGAAAAATCAGAACCCATCGCCCATATCATTTCCCAGAAGCTCAAAAATCTTTGGGTGTTTGCCGAACTCCTCCTCTTCGTGCTCGTGGCCGCCCAGGTCAACGTCCACGTGGTGTGGAAGGCCGGGCTTGCCGGCACGGCCGTGATTATGGGTGGACTTGTGTTCCGGAGCATCGGAACCTACGTCTCCCTCTTCGGAACGGGTTTCAGCTGGCGGGAAAAGCTTTTCTGTGTGGTGGCCTATCTGCCCAAAGCGACTGTCCAGGCGGCCATCGGGGCCGTACCCCTGGCAGCCGGCGTGGCCTCCGGGGAGGTCATCCTGGCGGTGGCCGTCCTCTCCATCCTGCTCACCGCCCCCCTGGGCGCCATCGGGATCATGATCTTCGGGGAACGGGTCCTGGACCACGGGGAACGGTCTGCCTATCGTTTCAAGGAACTTCGGGACAGGCTTGACCTGCCCCATGCGGGTGAAAGTGTCAGGAGCAAGGATTTCGGCACGACCTGGAAAATCATTGAAGAAAAGGAGGTCTGGATTGAAGCGTCACCGGAGGAACGCCCCGGTAAGCAGGAACGGGAACTGCTCCCGGCCATCCACCTGCGATACTGGAAGAAGGATTCCAGTAATATCCCTGGAAAAGGCAGGACCATGACCTACCGCTACAGCCAGCAGGACCAATCCTTTCACAACCACTGGGAGGTCCTTTACAACTGGTGATGATTTTCCCCCGGCCCTTTTCTGGGGGAATCGACCTGCACATACCGCTCCAGCTCTCCCTTTGGAATCCCCAGGCAATAGAGGATGTTGGTGATCTGGCCCGTGCTCAGGACGCCGTCGGCTCGCACACCCGTCCCCTGGGGCTTGAAAGCGATGGAGAGTCCGGCGTTCTCGATAAAGTGCGATCCCACCGACCCGTCCCCCACGGCGATCACCTGGTCCGGGCCGATGTTCTCCACCTTCATGATGAATTCAAGGATTTCCTGTTTCGTATCGCTGGTGATGACAGGCTCCGCGAGCTTCCCTGTAAGGATCTCGTTTTCATCCACCTCGAGGCTGTTGGAGAAGGCGTAATCCACGCCCGCCTCCTCGAGGATCTTTTTGATCAGGAAATTGAACCCGGAAGAGAGGAGTGCGATCTTGAACCCCATGGATTTCAGGATCCTGATCAATTCAAAAGACCCGGGATTCAGTTGCAGGATATCGCTGAAAGTCTCGAATTCATGCAGGGAGACGCCTCGCATGCTCTTTGCATTCTGCACCAGGGCCTGGAGATGATCTTCTCCCTGTTCCAAAGGGGCCATGTGGTTGGAGATCCCTCCCACTTTTCCCCTGACTCTCTCCAGGAATTCACGGAGGGACTGCTCCTGCAGAAGGCTGGATTCCACGTCGAACACCACGAGTTTCTTCAACTTCCTGAAGATATCCTCACTCTGGATCACAACGCTCTGATCCATTCTCTGACACAATTTTCTGAGGGCCCTCCCCATTTCGTCGATCGCCTGTTTCCGGGATGCATGAGAACCCGTGTCCATGCCGCCGGAGTCTATCACCATCTCTACTGAGAAAAAATCTCCCCGGGCAATCATCCTGCAACGCTCTATGTTGATATTGCGCTGGTAGAAGAATTGGGAGACCGCCGCCATGATGCCCGGACGGTCCAGGCCCAGGATAGTGATCAGGTGATTTTCCTTTCCGGGAGAATGGCCCGCCTCTTCCTCCTCCTGCCCCGTAACCATGATCTTGAGGCCTGTTTCCACCTCGAGATCCATCAGTGAATCCCGGATCTTTTCGGTGGAATGGCAAGATGCCGAAAAATCAACGATGAGAAATATGGAGAAAAGGTTTCTCCTGCAGGTCTCTTCAATATCCAGGATATTCCCGTTCAGATCGCATATCTCTTTTGCGATCCTGGAAACAAGTCCGGGAGAATCGAACCCCACCGCCGACAGGGTCATCAGTTTTTCCCTTTTCCTGTTGATCACCGGCCTATTCCCCCTTGTCGTAGAATACGAATAACTCTTCCTCATAATATCTTCCATTGACAATCTGCCCCGGTCCGAACCGCTTCATGTCCTTTTTTTCCAGCAGGGCAACGAATCTCCTGTTGATTTCCTCGAGGGAGATCTCTTCCTTGAGCCAGCGGGTGGGGACATTCACGTTCAGGGGACGTGCGGGGATCAGGTGTCGGGTAGCCTTCGGGGCAAATTTTTTCCCCCTTTTGACGGCATCTAAGACCATCTCTTTGCTGATGCGCGGCGTCCAGATAACCACCCTGCCGCCCTTCAGTTCATCAAATGACTCACATTCCGTTACATTCTGGCAGGGAATGTATCGCAAGTCCACGCCTTTTTCCACCAGTCGGATCTGGCACTTCTCCAGGACTTCATAGGCGCTCACGGCATCATAGACCTTGTCTCTCTCGAACTGAACAATACAGAATGAATCGACACTCTCGATGCCCCAGCATAGGGGGTCCTCACACAAGCGTCTTTCGAAATCCCCTTTTGCCTTTACCTCCAGCAGCTTTCCTTTCATCTCCCGGACCACAGCCCGCAGGGATGCCGGGCTGGAGGCGTTTTCCAGCAGCCTGAACCAGTAGCGCAACTTGGTAGCGTCATTGAGATAATCGATCCGGCACACGGGTATGTATTTGAAATTCAAGGCCTCGAAAACGAAAAAACGGTGGTGGCCGTCCAGCACCATATAGTTCTTGTCGACGATAACGGGGTTCTGGAGGTTGGTCCAGTTGGAGAATTCGAGGATGAGGTCACTGGCGGCATGGGGGATCACTGCTTCATGGGGCACCAGAGATTTCACGGGTACCATTTCGAGCTGCAATTCCAGGCTGTCAGTCTGTATCCGGTACATGGTATTCCCTAAAGCAGGTCGTGAAGTTCCTGGAGGACCTCCCGGTATTCATCACCCTGGAAACAAAACTGGAGATCCTGGAACCTTTGGCGCAGCTTCCTGACTTGATCCGACACCTGGAGATCGTCCTCGATGACGTCCCCCATCAGGTTGGCCAGGTTTTGGAAATCCCCTTCCCGCATGCCGAAACGGGTCATTTCAGAGACACCCAGTCTGAGGGCTCCGGCGGCGGTGAACCCTTCCTCATCAGGAGCCGACTGGTAGTTGCAGATGATATGGTTTGCCTCCAGTCGTCGCGCGATCTCGGGGCCCCGCGCGTAGCCTACGCGCACCACCACCTGGTGGGTTTCGGTAAAGTCAATGGCCGGGTCACCAGCCACATTCAGTCCGCGGTCGCTGAGGGCGCGGGCAAAGGCCTTGGCATTGGCGATGACCCTGGATTGATACCCATCCCTGAAGTGGTTCATTTCATAGGCCGCCATGAGGAGGCCCAGCATGGTCCCCAGGTGGTGATTGGACACGGAGCCGGGGAACGTGCGCCGACGCAGGGCTTCCCAGAGCTCATAGCGTTCCTCCTCCTCTCGAAAACTGCTGCCCACGACTCCCCGCTGTGTCCCGAAGAAGGTCTTGTGAGTGGATCCGGTCACCAGGTCCGCCCCCTCCTCGAACGGTTTCTGGAAGTGGGATCCCACGAGTCCCAGCACGTGGGCCATGTCATACATGAGTACCGCGTCCAATTTCTGATCATCCAGGAACTGCCGGATTTCCCTCACCGGCTCCCTGTGGAGGACCATGCTCTTTCCCAGGATGATCAGTTCGGGCCGCGTCTGGTCGATCAGATCGAGGGTTGCCGAAACATCCATCCTGTAAGGGTTTTCCCGGAGGACCGGGAAATTGATCACGGCGGGCCGCTCGGTCTGCGGTTCCCGCGCCACGAAGTCCCTGAGTGCCCCCATGGGCTGTGCGCTGAGATGGCCCCCTTTCCCCAGATAATTGTTCATCACCAGCCGGATCCGCCTGGGTTCCCGCCGGCGGTCGGTTCTGTTCAGATAGTCGAGCATGGCACTGAAAACGGCCGTGTTGGCCATCTGCCCGCTGACGAGCCGCGTCTCCACCTCCTCGCAACCCAGAAATTTTTTCATTTCCAGCTCGAGACGCTCCTCAACCTCCCCAATAAAGTCGGTTCCCTGATAATAGAAAATTTCCGCATCGTGAAAGGCCTTGGATTCCCTGTGTTCCGCGTAACGAAACGCCGGGTCCATGATGGAAAGCAAACGGGCCATGGGGGAAAGGGTCATCTCGGAAGGGATGAGATTGATGCAGTCCCGCTGCCGCCACCGGGTGTTTTCCGAGGCCTTTTTGAGGAGCACCCATGGCCTCTTTCCATCCGATGCGTCCTCTACTTCCCCGAAGGTTTCTTCCCCCTCCGCCACAATGGGGCGGGCAAAGGGCGGTGCCTCCGAGCGCATGTGGAAGGGGACAACAAGTGCATCGATCCGTTTTCCCCGAACCTCGATTTCAAGGCTGTCCCCCTCAACAATGTCGTTGTCCATGTAGGCGAGTCCGATGGCCCTCATGGCGTGCCGGTCGGTCCGAAACGATTGGAGGCCCTCTCCTTCAAACAACCAGTAAGGGACCATCGTACCGCTGGTCACGTATCCCACGTGTTTTTCGCCCCTGAAGACTTTCGACCCAGCCCGCGCAATGCCGCGGCCGGTCAGGGCCACCTGCTGGATCACACGGGGGAGTCGGTTAAGCCCGGAAAAGTCCCTCCTGGTTATCTTCCCAAGGTCCTCGAACTGCCTTTCCAGGGCCTCCCTGCCCACGTACGCGCCCTTCAGCGGAGAAAAGCTGACGGCGATCTTTGTAATGGGAACGGCCAGGATGGGGATCTCCCTGCCGTCGGGATCTTTACCAAACTCATGGCCATAGAGGGGCAGGCCGGCCTCCAGGCGGAGCGTGTCTCTGGCTCCGAGCCCTATGGGAACCGCTCCCTTTTCCTGAAGAAGCCGCCACAATTTGATGCCGTCACCTCGCTCCACAAAGGTCTCAAAGCACAGGGGCTCACCCGTGTAACCCGTGCGTGCCACCCTCGCCTCGAAACCGGCAATGGTTACAATACCGACCGCATTGCGCACGGGCTCGGGAAATCGGCCCGACTCCGTGAGTCCCAACAATACTTCCCGGGAGCGCGGCCCCTGGACGGCAACCATGGCCATTTCCTCGGTGGCATCCACGAGTTGGACATCATGGAAACCTCCTGCAAGTTTCCGGAGATGGGCCCAGTCTTTCTCACGATTGGAGGCGTTCACCACCAGGATATACTCTTTCTCATCGAAACGGTAGAGGTAGGCGTCGTCCACAGCTCCGCCCGCTTCGTTCGGGATGAGCGTGTAATGCGATCCCACGACCTCCGGATCAAGGGCCTCCGCATTGTTGGTCAGCACATGCTGCAGAAACGTGCAGGCCTGGCTTCCCCTCACCCGGAACCGCCCCATGTGGGAGACGTCAAAAATGCCCGCCCCTTTCCTCGTCTCGAGATGTTCGGTCACGATTCCCGAGGGGTACTGGATGGGCATTTCCCACCCGCCGAAATCCACCATTTTGGCCCCCAGGGCCTTGTGTTCATCGCAGAAAACCGTCTTCATGTTCCCTGTCATAGCCTCTAGTCCTCCCTGCTCCGGAATTCTCACCCATATCTCCGGTCTCGTTACGGATTTCGGTGAGAAATCCCTTCTATCCCTTTCAAAAACGAAAACGTGCGCCAGGGTACCGGAAAGGGGATCCCGACCCTGGCATTGACTTCATTCCTACCACCACTTTCTTCGTGTTTCAAGAAAAACGTCAAAGGTTTTTGAGGATTTCATAAAAAACCGAGGCCATATTGCTCATATTTGCAACTTTTGCAGCTAACCTTCTCCACCGTGTTCCAGGTGTGGGTGGACGAGGAGGACCGGGCGCGCATCCTGCTCCACAAGCAGTTATGTAAATTTTTTGACTCTCGTCAAAAACCCTGATATTCTGTTCAACATGAAGATTCTTGATCTCCTTCATATCAAACGGATATTTTTCGATGTCCCACTGGCCGACAAAGAGGCACTCCTCTGGTTCGTGGCCGAGGCCTTCGCCACGAGGGGTGTCGTCAAAGATGCCGAAATGCTTTATGAAGGCATGAAAGAACGGGAAGAGACCATGAGCACCGGCATCGGCGGGGGCATCGGGATCCCCCATGCCATCAGTGGAGAAGCCGAAGCCCCGGCCGTTCTCATCCTGCGGCTTGCGCAGCCCCTTGATTTCGAGGCCCTGGACGGTGTTCCGGTGGATGTGGTTGTGGCCCTCGTCGTCCCGGAGCACCAGACCGAACTCCATCTTCAAATTCTTGCGGCCCTTGCCAGAATATGTCAGGCTCCCGGGTTTCGCCGGGCGGTTCGTGACGCCGGAGATCCAGCATCGCTCTTCGAGGAAATCAGGCGGCTGGAAGAAGACATCCCCTTTCATTCATGACAAGACGCTGGTCAAGACCCAACGGCTATCGAAGCGTTCTCACCATAAGCCTGCCCATGGTGGCAACCATGGGTTCCATCACCCTCATGCAGTTCACAGACCGGGTATTCTTGGCCAATTACTCGGTAGACGCCATCTCCGCCGCCCTTCCCGCCGGAATCGCCGCCTTTACCTGCCTCTGTTTTTTCATGGGGGTCGCCAATTATACGAACGCCTTCGTGGCTCAGTATACCGGCGCAGGTGTCCAGGCCCGGGTGGGTGCGGCCCTCTGGCAGGCCATATACTTCTCCATTGCGTCCGGGATCATCCTCGCTTGCTTCACCCTCGTTTCGGGACCGCTCTTTGACCTGATCGGTCACTCACCCCACATCCGCACCCTCGAGAAGGTCTATTTCAACATCCTCACGCTGGGCGGAGGCATTACCATCCTGGCTTCGGCCATGTCATGTTTCTATGTGGGTCGGGGCCTGACGTGGACGGTGATGCTGATCCACATGGCCGGGGCCGCCGTCAACATCCCTCTGGACTACTGTCTTATCAACGGCATCGGCCCTTTCCCGGAGCTGGGCATTTTGGGGGCTGCCATCGCCACGGTCACCGCCTATGGGGTCATCCTGACTGTCCTGTCCATACTCGTTTTCTTTCCGTCCAACAGGCGCAGGTTCGGGACCTGGAGCGGGCGGGCCTTTGACAGGGAACTCTTCTTGAGGCTCATGCGTTACGGCCTACCGAGCGGCATACAGTTCTTCCTTGAAATTGCCGGTTTTACGTTTTTCATCCAGATGCTGGGCCGCCTGGGCGACCTGGAACTGGCCGTATCCAATATCGTCCTCTCCATAGAATCTCTTGCCTTTTTGCCCATGGTGGGATTTCATATCGGCACCGCCACCCTCGTCGGGCAGGCCATCGGGAGAAATCGGCCGGAGGACGGATCCTATGCGACTACCAGCGCATTCCATATCACCCTGCTCTATATGCTGGGCATTTCAACCCTGTTCCTGCTCATGCCCGGCCCCCTGCTCAAGCTCTTCACTTCGGTCCGCACCACATCGCCGGAATTCACCGGCATCATGAACCTGGGGGTGATTCTTCTTCGTTTTGTGGCGCTTTTCTGCCTGTTTGATTCCCTCAACCTGGTATTTTCCGGGGCCATCAAGGGTGCGGGCGACACGCGTTTCATCATGTGGACCATCGGGGCGTTGTCTCTGGGAATGATGATTATACCATCCTATCTTGCCGTGGAGGTCTTCCATGCGGGGATCTATGTGCTCTGGACATTGGCCACCCTCTATGTCTGCGGGTTGGGTATGGCCTTCATGCTCCGCTACAGAAACGGGAAGTGGAAGAAGATGCGCGTGATCGAAGAGCAGCCACCACTCTTAGCTGGAATACGGAAATAGGGGAGCCAATTCACGACCCGGCCTCTTTACAGATTCTTCAGCACTCTTCCTACCATATTAGAAGTTATCAAACAGACTGAGTTGCCTGTCCTGCTCTTTTTTCTTTTTCTTATCCTCGGCAATCTTTCGGTTGATCTCTGCTCGCCGTGCCTTCTTCTCCGCAGCCTTATGTTCTTTGAGGCGCTCCTGTTCAGCCAGGTATTCCTGGAATTCCCGGCTTTCTTTCTCGTCCATGAATTCAATCACAATCTCACGGTCGGACAGCATACCCTTTGGAATGACCAAACCATTTGGAAGCTCAACCAATTTCAGCGCATCTGAAATTCCAGAACTGGAAAAACCTTGAGAGCCCATCCCAAGATTGCACGCCTTTTCAATCTGGGTTGCTTTGTTGCCGATGGTCGATTTCTTGGTTCCAAAGAAGTCGCAGATGGTGTCGGCTGAAAGAAACAGCTCATTTTCCACATCAAACAGAAAATTGAGGCGGGCGATGACATAGATAATTGAGGCCGCCCATATTTCCTTCTTTCCCTGTGTTATTGAAATCTTCCGCTTCCGGCCCAGCGTGTCGCATAACTTCAGGGCATAGCCTTTCAGTTCTTCATTCAAGTGCGCAACGCAAAAGGAAACCACCAACTCCTTGATTTCCTTTAATCGTTCATCTTTTGAGACTTTTTCCATT
>CAYUCJ010000096.1:0-9437 GCA_964443285.1 uncultured Desulfobacteraceae bacterium
ACACGTGAGGGATATTGACGAGTCGGCGATTCTTGGCCACGTAACCCGAGATGGAACTGTTATTTATGGGAATCGAAAAGGTGCTGTAGATGAGCTTTTTGCCCGGACCCAGGCTTTCCTGGAGGGTATCGTTCTGTGTATAGCTGAATCTGAGCTGATCCTTCCGCCTCAGGTAGATGGAACCGGCGTCTGCATTGAAAAATCTTCTTGCATGGGTGAGAATTCGTTCCAAGAGCATATCAAGGTCTTTGACCTCGTTGATATCCAGACTGATTCCTGTGATCAGATCAATTTTTTCCTTTTCGCTCAACATGTTGCGGTCACCCTTTTGATGACTTCGTCGGAAGCTGACTTATGTCGCAAGCGGCAGCCTATGAGCAACAAAGAGGAGGCGTCCTGAGCTCCGTTGAATAGAGCGGCTTCGCCAGAAATCATCGTATTCACTATCACAGAAGGAGCAGGAAAACAAGAGGGTGCAACCAGCCCAAATCCACTGTCTAATTTGTCATCAATGTTCTACGCCAAGCGATTGGAAGGCGGGCACCCATCTCTTGAGCCAGGGATAATCACCTTGACGTCCAATTGCACGCTTTGATAAAAAGGTGCACATGAACACCCTGGACATACTCATCATCGGTACGATGATTTTTTTCATCGTGAGGGGAATCTGGAGGGGATTTTTCAGAGAAATTGGTTCGCTGGCTGGCGTTGTTTTGGGGATCTGGTTCGCCAACAAGCTCCAGCCCCAGATGACCCTGATCCTGAGATCTCACATGCCTTCCGTTCATTTCCTGCCATTGGTCAGTTTTGCGGGCATCTTTTTGCTGGTTCTGGTGGGCTGCAATCTGCTGGGGTGGGGGCTGAAGGCCCTCGTAACCAAAGTCTTTCTCGGTTGGGCGGACAGGGGCTTGGGGGCCGGCCTGGCTGCCCTCAAGGGAATTGTTCTGACCTACCTGGTAATTGTTCTCCTCACCTTTTTTGTGCCCGCAAAGACGCCCCTGATCGCCCGATCCAAGCTGGCTCCCTTCATCGTATCTTCCTATCAATCCATGGCAGGGCTCGTTTCAAAAGGGGCCTACACAAGGTGGAAGAGAAACTGGCTCGGCGGACAGAAAGAGGCAAAGGACACCTCTCCGAAGCCAACCCAAAGGACTTATTAGTAGGAATTGATCAGAATGGATCAGATCAGACTGAGTAAGGCGATAAACGAACTCGTTGAATTGGTGAGACGACTCAGGGGGCCGGATGGCTGTCCATGGGATGCTGCGCAGACCGCGGAGAGTGTCCGCATGTACCTTCTTGAGGAGACCTATGAAGTGCTGGAGGCCATCGAGAGGGGGGGGCCTGAAGAAGTGAGCTCTGAATTGGGAGATCTCCTATTTCAGGTTGTTTTCATAGCGTATCTCGCCGAAGAAAAGGGCCGCTTCGATTTTGTTGAAGTCGTTGAGAAGATAACGGAAAAAATGATCCGCCGCCATCCCCATGTATTCGGGGATGTAAAGGTCAGAAATGCTGAAGAGGTGTCGGTCAATTGGGCAACGATAAAGAAGACCGAAAAGGGCAACGGGCAGAGTAGGGAGGCCTTTCTGCGCCACGTTTCGGCAAATCTTCCGGCGCTTCAGAGGGCTCACCGCCTTGGTGAAAGGGCATCCAAGGCCGGTTTTGACTGGCCGGACAGGGAATCGGTAATGGAAAAGGTCCGGGAAGAGTTTGACGAACTCCAGGATGCCGTCGGGAGAAACGAATCCGCAAAGGTGGAAGAGGAACTTGGGGATCTGCTATTTTCCCTCGTCAATTTGGCCCGACACTGGGGGTGGAGCGCTGAAGATCTCATGAGGAAGACCAATTTAAAATTTGTCAGCAGGTTTGAAAGCATGGAAAGCATGTTGTCCTCCTCCGGAAAAGCCCTTACCGAATGCACACTGGAAGAAATGGATCGGGCTTGGAACAAGATCAAAAATGGGACGGGGTAGTCCGTCTTGGTCACTAAAAAAAAATCGCCGTTTATGGGGAGGATTTCGGGATGGTTCCTGGTGATCCTCCTTTTCCTCCTTGTCTTTTCAAGCGTTCAGGTCCTTTTGCTGCATTTCATGAATCCGCCCTTTGCCATAACCAGGATCTTCGGTGGGATGACGGGGCGTATACCTTCAGGATCCGTCACGTCTGATGAGAGGTGGCAGGCCCTGGAAGCGTTCTCCCCGAACTTGAGAAGGGCCGTGCTGGCTGGAGAGGACCAGCGTTTTTTGTATCACCGTGGCTTCGATTTTGTGGAGATTTCTAAAGCCGTTAAAGATATCATCCAAAAGGGGAGCGTGAGAGGCGCGAGTACCATCACCATGCAGGTGGCCAGGACAGTGTTCCTCTGGCCGGCGAGAACCTGGGTGAGAAAGGGGCTGGAAGCCTATTACACCTTTCTCATGGAGATGTTCCTGACCAAAAAACGGATTTTCGAGATCTATCTGAACACGGTGGACTGGGGTGTGGGTATTCGGGGGGCGGAAGCGGCCTCCAGGAGATATTTTGAGACCTCTTCTTCAAGCCTTTCTGCCTATCAGGCAGCCCTTCTGGCCGCCGTCCTGCCGGGGCCGCACAAATGGTCGGTTAAGCGACCCAATGCTTGGGTGAGGCAAAGGCAGATGAGGATCCTCAGGGACATGAAAAAGATGCCATTGGTTGGTGGTGTACGTTAGGCTAACGGGTTGACCCGTTGAGGCGGTTTTCCAATTGCCCCTCTCAAAGATTATCATTTACAAGCATGGTGGAAAAATAGATGTGGCAAGGAAAGGCCAAAACATGATAAACGTTAGATTGGAGTTGCCCATCCGCTGGTCGGGTTTTGGAAATTAGCCGCCTGGTCTAGGGTGCCATTGCGCGGATCTTTTCGGAATCAGCCGGTAACGTCAGCGGGTTCCCTCCCACGGGGATCTTTGTAAAGGTGCCATATGCTGGACAATCTTCCACTAGAGGACACCTTTCACGGCAAACCAGAACATTCATCCGCGGTGCACTTCTCTTATTCGGACAGACGATATAATCGGCCATACTCTGCTCCAAGAGATAAAAATTATATTTAATTATAGATCAATTATTATCTTTGATAACAAAAAGAATTTCATATGTCAATCAATTAATGCCAAGTGTCATTGTTTTTTGCCCTTTTTTCCGGGGAGATATCGACTCCAGACCCTACGGAATTGGATTTTCCTCGAAACGGATACAAAAGGATACCGTATGATCAGATTCATTGGTCTGAACGGCCTCATCATCATCCATACCATTCTTTTTTGTCTTTGGGCAGGAGTCCTGACGCTGTGTGGGTTCAGTGGAAGGAGCATCCATTGCTACGTGGCGGTGCCATGGGCAAAGGTGATTCTCTGGCTTTCAGGGACCAAGGTGGAGGTGAAGGGAAGGGAAAACGTGGACCCCGGGATTCCGCGTATCTATATGGCGAATCATCAGAGTTATTTCGACATATGGGGACTGCTCGCCTACGTCCCCGTGGACTTCAAATTTATTTTGAAGCAGGAACTCATGAGAATACCCCTTTTGGGTTTTGCCATGAGACGGGCCGGCTATATCGGAATAGAAAGAAAGGATCCCAGGAAAGCCGTTCAGAGCATGCGCCAGGCCGCCGAGAGGATAAAAAACGGCGCCTCCGTCCTGATTTTTCCCGAGGGAACACGCAGCGTTGACGGTCACCTCCAACCGTTCAAACGGGGGGGCTTTAAACTGGCAGAGAAGTCTGGGTGCGATATTGTTCCTGTGGTGGTGAAGGGGAGTACACACATCATGCCAAAGGGCAGTTTCAGGATAAGAAAAGGGAGCTTTGCGCTTTCCATTGGGAAGCCGATCCCCGTGCGAGGCTACGCAGGGAAACAAATGGCCGCCCTCATGGCACGGGTAAGAGACGAAATGTTGAAGGTACTGGAGGCAAAGGAGTGAAGCTATTGAAAATTGGGAAAAGGCTGAGGGCCTTTTGTAAATGGAGCGGAACGGCATTCGTGATCGTGGGGATCCTGTGGGTTGGCCCGCAGGCGCCTAATCGTGCGTTAGCCTACGTCATGCCCTCGGAACAGCTGCTTGGGTATCTAGCGGACAACTTCAAGAAATTCAAGACAATCTCGATCCTTCAATCCACCCGCCTGATGAGTTCCCGGAAGAATGAACCGGCCCTGGCCTTTGAAGAAAAAATCTGGGTTCAGCCACCACGATTCTACAAAGCTCAGATCGTCACGGAAATCCAAGAAGAGGGAACGTCCCTTGAGGAAATCCAGGGTTTCCGCTTGGACATCGATCCGGGGTATCGACAGTTGCTGGCCGCCAACACCCCGCAGGATCTATCGGGCCGACTGCTGGCGTGGGGCATAGATCAGTCATTGGTTTCCCTGACCCGGCTTGACGGAACAGTGGCCTATGCCATCGGTAACTACAGGGACCAGGCCGCGCCGACGCTCCTGATAGAAAAAAAGAGATTCCTGCCCATTCTGCTGCGATACCGGGTGGCTGAAAGGCCGGGTTCCAAACCCGTCACCATCCGTTTCGACGATTTCAGAGAAGTGAGCGGGGGATGGTATCCTTTCAGGATTGACTGTTTTCAGGGCGGGGAGCTGCTCGAGAGATATTTGGTGCTGGAGGCCAAATTCAACATTCCTTTTTCCTCGGAGGTTTTGGACGGCGGGAAATGAATCCGGATTTGGGCTCCGGGGACCAATCAGGCGTGCCTGGTCAACAACGATGACTTCGGAAATAGTTTCCATCAATAATGACCGAAGAAAAGGAGTCTTTACACGAAAACCTGTCTGAGAATAGCTGTTTCCCTCCCTGTCAAGGGGACGTATACATACGAAGTTCCGGCCACCCTGGCATCCGAGGTCTGTATCGGTCTGCGGGTGCTGGTCCCATTCGGGAATCGACAGGTGACGGGTTATGTCATGGCGCTGGCACCGCCTCCTGACCCTTCCGTTCCCCTGAAGGAAATCCTGGATATCCTGGATCCCCATCCCCTGTTTTTTGAGGACATGGTTCCCTTTTTTGAATGGGTTTCCGAGTACTACCTCTGCCCGATTGGCCTGGTGATCAAGGCTGCACTCCCCGGGGGAATAAATAGACAATCGTACAGGACCGCACTCCCGACGGAAGCCGGCCTTCTGACCCTGGAAAGGGGCGCCTCAGGGAATGGGGAAACCGCGACCCTTTCGTGGATCAGGGACCATCCGGGCGCCCCACTTCCGCGTCCCTTTCACAGGATTTACAGCCTCGCGAAAAAGGGATGGTTGAGGTTCGAAAATCGGACCACCGGGAGAAGCACGGGGCCCCTGATGCGAAGGTTTGTCAAGGTCAGCGAGGGATTACACTCCGGGGAACTGGTGGAAAAGATAGAGGGGCGGCTGGGGGCAAGAAATGAGGAGGCTTTTCTCAGGAAAGTGCTTGCATGTGAGGGCATCTGGCAGACCGAACTCTGCAGGGAATTCTCCAACGCGTCCTACCTGGTGGAAAAGTGGTCCGCCAAGGGGGTGCTTGAAAGGGTTTCAGCCCCTGTTTATCGAACGCCAGCCGGGGGGATGATCGCGCAGGGTCCGCCCCCGAAAACCCTCCTGAAACAGCAGGACACGGCCCTCCGGGATCTTCGGCGAAGAATAAAGGCCCGGCGTTTTTCCGCTTGCCTCTTACATGGCGTAACGGGCAGCGGGAAGACCGAAGTCTACTTCAGAGCCGTCAAGGAGACCATAGGGGACGGCCGGCAGGCCATCCTCATGGTTCCCGAAATATCCCTTGCCACCTACGTGTATGGCCTTTTCCGGTCCAGGCTGGGAGATCGCGTGGCCATTTATCACAGCAGACTCAGCCGCGGCGAACGTTATGATGAGTGGACGCGCATGGCAAAAGGAGAAGTGGATCTGGTCATTGGTGCGCGTTCGGCACTTTGGGCGCCCTTTCCGAACCTGGGGCTCCTCGTTGTGGACGAAGAGTTCGATCCGGCCTACAAACAGGAGAACCCTCCGCGTTACCACGCAAGGGATGCCGCCGTGGTCAGGGGCAAGATGTCAAAGGCCTTGGTCCTTCTCGGTTCAGGGACCCCGTCGGTTCAATCCTACCACAACTGCCTTAAAGGCCGGTACCATCTCCTCACCATGCCCCAACGGGTAGAAAACCGACCTCTTCCCGATATCGAGATGGTCGACATGAAAACGGATGGTGGATCCGCCGGTGAGAAAAGGATCATCAGTTCGCGGCTCAAGGCAGCCCTGAAAGTTCATCTTGGCGCGGGAAACCAGGCCATTCTTTTCCTGAACCGCAGGGGTTTCCACCGCTTGTACATTTGCATGGACTGCGGGAAAAGTATCCGCTGCCCCAACTGCGACGTTGCCCTGACCCACCACCAGGAGCATAGGCTCAAGTGCCATTACTGCGGGTTCGACGTCGAGGCCCACAGCCGGTGCCCCTCCTGTGGCAGCGGAAAGTTGAGGCCATTTGGCTTCGGGACCGAGCGGTTGGCCTCTGAACTGTCCGATCTGTTTCCGGAAGTGAAAGTGGGAAGGATGGATACGGACAGCACGGGGAGAAAAGGGAGTGCCTTTGACATCCTCAAACGATTCGGCGACCATGAGATTGATATCCTCGTGGGGACGCAGATGATCACCAAAGGATATGATTTTCCAAACGTTACCCTCGTGGGTGTCATCGCCGCGGACCTTTCCCTCGGGTTTCCCGATTTCAGGG
Source organism: uncultured Desulfobacteraceae bacterium (assembly GCA_964443285.1). Lineage (GTDB taxonomy): Bacteria > Desulfobacterota > DSM-4660 > Desulfatiglandales > Desulfatiglandaceae > CAYUCJ01. Next base: position 6,721 of record CAYUCJ010000096.1, read on the forward strand.
CGGCGGAGAGGACCTTTCAGGTCCTGACCCAGGTGGCGGGCCGGTCAGGCCGGGGCATGAAAAAAGGGCAGGTGATCGTCCAGTCTTTCAACAGTGAACACTATGCTATCAAGGCGGCCATGGCGCATGACTTCAAGATCTTTTTCAAGGAAGAAATGTCTCTGAGGGAGGCCTTGGGCTATCCTCCTTTCACACACCTGACTTGTCTGAAAATCAAGGGCAACAGCAAGGAGCGAACGGCAGAAGCGGCCCGTTTTCTGGGTAAGCATATGAGACAGATTATCCTCGGCTGGCCGAAGCGCGGGCGGGAAATCAGGATTCTCGGCCCTGTTGAGGCGCCCATCTCGCGGATAAAAGGAAAATATCGGTGGCAGATCCTGATCAAGGGCCGGAGCGTTGCGCTCATCAGACACCTCGTATCAGCGGCAGATGAGGTTTTCAAGGGGGCATCCCACCTGAAAGGGGTTCAGCTTATCGTGGATGTGGATCCTTACCAGATGATTTGATCTTGAGTCGGTTTTGCCCGTTTGTTCAGTCACGGCCGGGTTGAACGCATTGACCCCGAATCCTCCTCCTATTTGTGCATCATGCGGTTCACCGGATGGTTTGGCGAAAATTTCTTGCCTTGTTGAGGACCCGTAAGATAGAAAGGTAGGGTTTTCAATGCAGACAGGTCCTCGGGTCGTGGAAAGGAAGAAGGAGCCTCTATGTTTTCCAGCAAGATTGTCAAGTATGCGCTGTTCGTGACCATCGCCACAATATCCTTGATGTGCGGGTCCCAAAAAAATGTGAACGCCCTGCAAGTGGCACCGGATTTCCATCTGAAAGACCTTGAAGGGCAAACCCTGTCGCTCGCACAATTCAAGGGGCGGGTCGTTGTACTCGATTTCTGGGCAACCTGGTGTCCACCCTGCCGCATGTCCATCCCGGAGCTGGTCAAACTTCAGAAAGAGTTCAACGATATGGGTCTGGTGATTATCGGGATATCCCTGGACGATCCTGCACAGGTCACGAACGCATCTCTCAGGGCCTTCAAGCGGAAATACAAGATGAACTACAGCGTGCTTCGATACGACCTTCAGATCATGAAGGACTATTTCGGTAATGCCATCCCCGCTATCCCCACGATGTTTGTGATCGACCGTGAAGGGAGGATAAGGATCAAGCTGATCGGTTACCGACCCGGCGCCCTCCGAAAGTCCATCAAGGCGCTCATCCAATGAAAGTAGATTTCCACACACACGTATTCCCGCGTGTTTTCAGGAAAGATCGGACAAGGTATTTTTCAGGTGAGCCCGGCTTTGCGGAACTGTACGATTCCCCCAAGGCCAGACTGGTGGGCGCGGAGGATCTCATCCGTCACATGGATGCGGTGGAGGTGGACCGATCCGTCATTTTTGGCTTTCCCTGGCAAAACGGAGAGCACGCGCGCCGTCACAACGACTACGTCATGGAAGCGGTTCAGAGGTTTCCGGGGCGTTTGACAGGATTTTGCTGTTTTTCTCCAACCCTGAGAGAAGCGCCAATGGAAACGGAAAGGTGTCTGAAGTCAGGGTGTCGCGGCGTTGGTGAATTGGCAGTCTACGGGGAGGGATTGACAACCGACATTGTGGATGGGCTGGAAGAAGTGATGGCCGTTGCTCGGGATTGTGGAGTGGTTGTCCTGCTTCACACCAATGAACCGATAGGCCACCCATACCGCGGAAAGGCGCCCATGTCACTGGGACAGATTTATCACCTCATCAGGAAATATTCTTCAAACCGAATCGTCCTGGCCCACTGGGGGGGCGGGCTTCCCTTCTATGAACTTATGAAGCGTGACGTGAAAGAAACGCTGAAAAAGGTGTGGTTTGATACGGCGGCATCACCGTACCTCTATGACCCCGGAATCTACCGGATGGTAGGGAACATTGTGGGTTTTGAAAGGATACTCTTCGGTAGTGACTACCCACTCCTCAGCCCATCGCGGTATTTCAATGAAATGGAGGAATCAGGATTGCCGGAAAAGGAACGGGCACAGATTTCAGGAGATAATGCAGCGCTTTTGCTGAATTTGAAAGAACAGAGATCCGTCGGGTGATGATTTCGGAACGGGGGAAGGCTGGGATTCGAATATCAGGTATCGCGTTCCCCTGTTGCCGGCGGGATCTTCGACAAGTTTCAAGGAAAAGGAGAAGAAGCGATGAATGAATTCATGGATATCCTGAAGGGAAGGCGATCCATCCGCAGGTACGAAGACAAAGAGATTTCCCAAGAGGTATTGAACCGGGTCTTTGAGGCTGTGCAATGGTCTCCGTCCTGGGCCAATACCCAGTGCTGGGAACTGGTCGTTGTGAAGGATCGCGCCACCAAAGAGCGCCTTCAGTCGGTTCTTTCCCGGACCAATCCGGCTTCAAAGGCCATGGTCCAGGCACCGGTGGTCCTGGCCCTTTGCGGGAAGCTCATGAGTTCAGGGTGCTACAAGGGAAAGGTCACAACCAAGTTTGGAGACTGGTTCATGTTCGATCTGGGGTTGGCCACCCAGTCCATCTGCCTCGCGGCACACGACCAGGGTTTGGGGACCGTTGTGGTGGGACTTTTCGATCACGACCGGGCCAAGGAGGTCCTGAGGGTACCCGAAGGTTATGAACTGGTCGTCATGATTCCGATCGGCTATCCCGCCAAGGGAGCCCCTGCACCCAAGCGACGTGAAACAGCGGAATTCGTACACGAAGGGG
>CAYUCJ010000097.1:0-5721 GCA_964443285.1 uncultured Desulfobacteraceae bacterium
GGAAACGGATAGGCAACACCTACAACCGTCCGAGCCAGCTCTCTACTCTACCCCTCTCCACTAACCCTCTTTCCGGATTCTGTAAGGAATGAATGAAGGGATTATCCCACTGCAGTGTCAATATGCGCCCTTTTTTGCCAGCACGGCAAAGGCCGTCTCATACAGGATATTTAAATCCATTAAGAAATTTCGATTATAAATGTAATAGAGATCAAGCAAAACCATATCTTCAAAAAAGACATCACTTCTTCCCGCAACCTGCCATAGACATGTAATTCCAGGACGTATACTCAGTCGCTTCTTGTGCCAGTCTTTATATATCTCATACTCATAGGGAAGGCAGGGCCTGGGACCCACTAAGCTCATATCTCCCTTCAAGACATTGATCAACTGCGGCAACTCGTCCAGGCTGTATTTTCTCAAAATCCTCCCGACGGATGTCATCCTGGGGTCGTCTGTGATTTTTAGAACCCCGTCTTTTTGCTCCTCCTTGCGAAGTTCTCCTTTGATCAGCTTTGTCACGAAATCTTTGTGAATTTCATTGCCCTTGTTGACTACCATGGAGCGAAATTTATACATAGTGAATTCTTTACCATGTCGTCCAATAGTTTTGGCGCAATAAAATAATGGTCCATGAGAATTTAGCTTGATTGCGGCAGCAATGACGGCGAAAACCGGTAAGAGGATTATCAAGGCAGGTAACGTAATCAGGGCATCAAAGGCATGCTTAACCTTATTGAACATCCACCCGCCTTTCTGACCGCCCAGTCTAATCATGGGTATACCGCAAAAATCATCGATATATAGCTTCATATCAATGATCGGCATCAACTTGGGAGGAAACCAGACCGCGAGGCCTTCAGAGGTACAATAATCAAGCAATGAAATAAGTAATCGCTTGTCAATATTCTCATCCGTTACAAGGATCTCGTTTATCCTTCGCTCGTTAACGACGCTGGGCAACTCCTTTAGTTCACATAACCTGTCCTTGCAGACCTTGAGTTTCAGATTACCTCCGCCTTCACTTCCCACAAAGCCCGAAATCCAGAAGGGAGCGTTATGGTCGATCACATGATTCGTAATTTTTCCCGCTTCCTCATCCGATCCGATGATAACAACCTGTCTCCTGAATCCCTTTCGCAGCAGCCCGTTAAAGACAAATGTGACCAGCGCATATCTGCTGATCAGAATCAAACCTGCGCTCAAGGCAAAGCAAAAGAAGATCGGATACCAGTTTTCCAGAAGGATGGCCCTCTCACCCTCTCCCAACATCATCCCGATCAGACCAATACACAAAAATCCGATCCCGACAGACTCAACAATATTTAGGAAGTGATCAGAAAAGTACCTGCTCAAAAGCATAAATCCAACGCCACCCAGAAACCCTGCCACAAGCAATGTTTGGCCTTTAAAAAGCCCAGGTGAACGATAGATTAAGACGATAAAAGCAAGCGAAAGCAGGCTCCAACAAAACGATTTAAGCATATTGGCCACATGTGTCTTGGATAGAAATATGCGATGATAGTCATAGAGACCGTGCCCTTGGAAAAAGGCAATTCCAACCATCGCCGAAACGGCCAAAATGAACAACTGGCCCGGATCTCCTTTTAAAGGAGTGCCAACATTACTGATCCAGGCCCCAACCGCAAAACCAAGAATAGCGGCTGTCAGGTCATGGATAAACAAGGCGGATTTGTAGGGGGAAAACCGGTTTCTCCAAGTCTTTAATGAAAGGGCATCGTCCCCTGTCAGGAGTGGTTGATAATTTAGGGTGTTGTTTACAGTGCTGGTTTCAGGCATATAGTGTTCATCCCAAATATGATTTTTTGTTCCCCGGTTCCGTTTACCTGTCGATTTCATCGCACATTGCTACTTTTTTGCGTAGGCAACAATCTTCTCATGCAAATCTTGATAGAATCATAAGAAGTCACAAGACTGTCGTGTCGAACCCCGCATCCACTGAAAACCTCATTCCCGAGCAAGCGGTAATCTAGCCCTTTTAGGCAGCTAGATCCGCTCTGGACTACTGCTTCCTCCGGAGTGACGACTTTTTTTACGAGACCATCTATCCTTAACTACAAAAGATGTGCCAAATTCAACTCCAAGCTAACTACTCTATTTTGCTGATTATTCTCATTTACCTACCCAAAACGGCAAACCTTGATATGTAAATTATTGCCACTTTTTAGCATAATATGAAACACAATGTTAGGGCCTCATTTCCTTACAGCATGCTTCAGGGGCCGATGCCGACAATCAGCAAACTTCCCAGTTCCACGATATACTTCATTCGAACCGGCCCGATGGACCTCCAGCTGCTCAAAAAATAATCCACATGGTCAAACGAGGCCTTCTCAGCCTCAAGCGAAGCGGTCCTCAAAAGGGCGAAGCCCGCTCCTTACGCCTAACGCCGCCGCAGGCGTAGCACCCTTGCCGCTCCTACTCCCACAATCAAAATTCCAAGCAGTTCTAAAACGTATTTCATGCGAATGGACCCCACAGTCCTCCACTGGCTCAGCAAATAATCCACATGGTCAAACGAAGCCGCCCGGATCAGCACAAATGTCATGAGCATCACTGACCCGAGGAGAACAGGCCAATACTGTTTCCACCCGCCATGGCTCAACCAGAAAAGCACTCCGACCAAGATCACACCGGAAAATGCCAGCCCCAATACGAAATAGAGTTGTATTTCCCGCCCGAAGTCATGCCAGCCATTCAACAGGGCAACTTTCCGTCCCGTATGGATCACGAGCGTCTGCAGATCGAGCTGCTTGTTGATTCCCAACGCTAGGAGCACGCCCGCCAGTCCAAACCACACTATTCTATCCCTTCTATTTCCCGGATCCGAGAAAGACCTTTTTACAGCCAGACCCGCCCGGTAACAGAGAAATGTCACTACAAAGTATGCAACCGTTATGGTCCACCCGATGACGGTCGGATCACCAATATGCGGATGCCAATCAATGGGGACACCCATGACTATCCCTTTCCCCTTCCTTCCTCGCTGCTTCCAAGCTTCCTAGCCTCCCAGCCTTCTAGCTTCCCAGCCTCCTCGCTCCAGCTTCCAGCCCTTTTTCTCAGTCCTCAGCACTCAGTCGTGTTTTTCTTCGTCCTTAGTCCTGTTTTTTCTCAGTGCAAAGGCCCTAATGGAGAAAAGATGCTCAAGGCATACGCCCAGCAGAAAACATCTGGCGCTTACCGGGTCTTCTGGTATTATGGCCCTGAGAGAGGAATGATTACGGTCGTTGCCATTGTCCCTCATCCCTGATCTGATTATGCAGCTATCCTTCTCAGCCCTTTTTTTCTCAACTTCGTGTTTCTTCGTGCCCTTCGTGGTGAACAATCCCCCGCCTAGCTTTTGTGCCTCTCCCCTCAAGTCCGTCGACGACGGTCGGTCCTCGCTTCCTAACGCAGCCGAAGGCTTCCTTCCCAGCTTTTATCCTTTATCCTTTCAACTTTGGCCTTTGGCCTGCCCTTTCCCAGCCTCCTAGCTTTTATGACCCAACGAACCCAATGGACCCAACAAACTCAACAAACCGTGGTACCCAACCAACCCCTCAGCCCTCATTCCTCAAAAACCGGCAAATCCTTATCCGAAATGTTTTCAAGTGTTTCATAAGCATTGTCTTTTTCGGATACAATTGGGTTTCGGGTCGGCCAGCCAATATTCAGTAATTGATCATCCCAGCGAAGACCACGTTCTTCCTTTGGCGCATAGTAATCCGTACATTTGTAGACTACTATGGCCGTCTCACTTTTCACACAAAAACCATGTGCAAATCCCTGCGGGATATAGACCTGCCGGTGTTGTTCCGAGGAAAGCTCAACGCCAACCCATTTTCCGAATGTAGGGGAACCCTTTTGAATATCCACTGCCACATCATATACTTCCCCCTGGGCAACCCAGACCAATTTCCCCTGGGGGCGACCGAGTTGATAATGTAATCCTCGAATCACCCCTTTTTCGGAATACGAAACATTATCTTGAACAAAGCGCTCAGGGATACCGTTCTCGAGATATCGCTGTGCTTGAAAGGTCTCCAGAAAACAACCCCTGTCGTCCTTGAAAACATCAGGCTCAATTATGATAATTTCAGGAAGCTCTTCTGTCCGCATCACCTTCATCTCATCTCACCCTTCACGTTTAACCTTTTTCATCTTAGTCCCCACCATTCCCGCCTCACGTCTTACGTTTCACCTATTACATTTCACTCTTCACTCCTCACCCTTCCCCTACTCCCCTCTCCCGCCTTCTAAAACCTTCACCAGGTACTGCCCATAACCGTTCTTAGCCAAGGGTTTTGCCAATGCCTCCAGCTGCTTCTCGTCGATATAACCCATCCGATAAGCAATCTCTTCCACGCAGGCAATCATGAGCGACTGTCTTTCTTCTATGACGCGGATGAAATCTGATGCCTGCATCAGGCTCTCATGTGTTCCTGTATCAAGCCAGGCAATCCCACGGCCCAGTTTTTCCACATGAAGATCGCCCATCTCAAGGTATGCCCTGAGCACATCTACGATCTCAAGTTCACCCCTTGCCGAGGGCTTTAGACCTGTCGCGATATCCAGCACACGATTATCACAAAAGTAAAGTCCCGTAACCGCATAGTTCGACCGCGGACGGTCAGGCTTCTCTTCAATATTTACAGCCGTACCTTGTTTGTCGAATTCCACCACTCCGTATCGTTCAGGGTCTTTAACCCAGTACCCGAAAACCGTTGCACCCTTTTCCCTTTCCACGGCACGTTTGAGTTTTTCCGGCAGACCGTGGGCATAGAAAATGTTATCCCCAAGGATCAGACAAGCTGGGTCACTGCCTACAAAATCACGGCCCAGGATAAATGCCTGCGCCAACCCTTCAGGCCTTGGCTGTTCCACATAGCTGAAGCGGAGCCCCCACTGAGAGCCATCCTGCAGCAGTTCCTTAAAACGGGGCAGGTCCTGGGGCGTGGAAATAACCAGGATCTCGCGGATTTCCGCCAGCATAAGCACCGACAGGGGATAATAGATCATCGGCTTGTTGTATACCGGCAAAAGCTGCTTGCTCACCACGCTGGTTATCGGGTAGAGCCGGGTGCCTGATCCCCCGGCCAGAATAATTCCTTTGTATTTCATGTGTTCCCTTCCTCCGGCATAATAGGACTTAGGTCTAGGGACTAGTCCTTTTCTTTCTTCACTTCTGTTTTTACTCAACTTCGTGTCTCTTCGTACCCTTCGTGGTCGATAATCGCCTCCCAGCCTCCCAGCTTCCTCGCTTCCCCATCTCTTGGCCTTTTTTCTAATTGGCTGACCTTCTCGATATTGCTATTTTGTTGAAATATGGGAGGATACTGCTATGAAAAACAAGAAATTACTGGAGCGAATCGTTTTGAATCCAAAAATAATGCTTGGGAAACCTGTTATTAAGGGTACACGCTTGACCGTAGATTTCATCCTTAATCTGCTGGCTCATGGTGCCTCTGAAAGCGATATTTTAAAAGAATACAACGGGCTTACTTCTGAAGATATTCAGGCTTGCTACCTTTTCGCCACTAAATCTCTGGAAAATACTGATTTCATGCCGTTGTTGGAGGAATCTGTTTAATGCGATTTATCGTGGATGAATGCACTGGACCTGCTGTTTCAAGATGGTTAAGCGAAAATGGATATGAGGTTTTTTCTGTCCATGAAGATGCAAGGGGAACAGCCGATGAAACCATTATTCAAAAAGCTGCC
>CAYUCJ010000097.1:5821-9432 GCA_964443285.1 uncultured Desulfobacteraceae bacterium
TTTTTTCGTGTTCTTCGTGGTAAATAATCGCCTCCCAGCCTCCTTGCGTCCCAGCTTCTTCTCCCAATAAACTCAAGTAACTCAACAAACCCAAGGAACCCTTTTCTCATCCCTTAGTCCTTTTTTTATCAGTTCCATATTGTCGCGAAATCCACTCCCGATATTCCCCCCTCTGCACCGACTCCACCCATTCCCTGTTTTCAAAATACCATTCAATGGTCTTCCTCAACCCGCTCTCAAACGATTCTACGGGCCGCCACCCTAATTCCCTCTCAATCTTTGATGAATCGATCGCATACCGCCGATCATGCCCTGGGCGGTCCCTCACGAAGGTGATCAGAGATTCATGGGGCCTGTGTGGTGATTCAGGAATTATTTCATCAAGAATAGAGCAGATGGTCTTTACGATCTCCAAGTTTGTTTTTTCGCAATGTCCGCCGATGTTATACACCTCACCCACGCGCCCTCGTTCCAAGACAGTGCTCAGCGCCCTGCAGTGGTCTTCCACGTAAAGCCAGTCCCTCACATTCAGCCCATCCCCGTAAATGGGCAGCGGCTTTCCTTGCTCAGCATTCAACAAAACAAGTGGAATCAGTTTCTCCGGGAACTGCCGTGGGCCATAGTTATTTGAGCAATTCGTAGTAAGTGTGGGCAAGCCATAGGTGTGATAATACGCCCTTACCAGGTGGTCGCTTGCGGCCTTGGAAGCGGAATAGGGGCTGTTTGGAGTATAGGCTGTTTCCTCCCGGAACGGCGGGGCATCAGATCCAAGCGACCCATAAACCTCGTCGGTGGACACGTGCAGGAATCGAAATCCCGTCTTTTCTTCCCCGGAAAGTTCATTCCAATATGCCCGCACTTCTTCCAAGAGATGGAATGTCCCGACCACGTTTGTCTGAATAAAATCCTCAGGACCGTCTATGGACCGATCTACGTGGGATTCGGCAGCAAAATTTATGATGGCACTTGGTCGATATTTCTCCAGCACTTTCCGCACAAGGCCGCGATCGCCAATATCGCCCTTAACAAAGATATGATCCGGGTCACCTTCCAATGAGGAAAGATTCATCATATTGCCCGCATAGGTCAAAAGATCCAGATTCACCATTCTGGTGTCGTTTTCTCTATGCTCACTCAGCACGAAATTGCTCCCAATAAACCCGGCCCCACCTGTCACCAAAAATGTCTTCACTCCTCCCCCCTTTTCTCTCTTAGCACCCGTCTTTTTCTTGGTCCTTAGTCCTCAGTCCTCTTGTTTCTCACCTTCGTGTTTCTTCGTGCTCTTCGTGGTGGATATTCGCTTCCCAGCCTCTCCGTTGCCATGCCGCTAGCCGCCTAACCCAATGAACCCAAATAACCCCTTCCCCTCAGTCCTTTTCTTTACTTTTACTCAGTCCTTAGCCCTCAGTCCTTATTCCTAAGCACAACACCCCTCAGCAATCTTTCGTGTTAGGAATCTTTCGTTGACGATCCTGAAAATTAAACCTACAATAAATAGAGCCAATTTCAAAACGCCCCCTTTTGCCCGATATCTGCGTCAGGCTCGAATTTTAATCCTCGAAATATTCAATATATTCCTGTGGTTAAAATTTTCGCCTTTCTTGACCTCGAACAAAATTGAACGTTTTGAAACTGGCTCGGAAGTCAGAAGAATGAAGGCCTGATCCCTTCGCTCATTATGCGAAACCTGTTCCGCGGCTAGAATATGAACCCATTTCTTGGAGGGCTTACCTATAATGGTGAAAACTAACTGGAGCAAAAGGATATTGGTTGACCCTAATGTTTGTCATGGAAAGCCATGTATTAAAGGGACACGCATCATGATTTCCATAATTCTGGATTACCTGCAAGCTGGTGAGGATATAGAAAATATTTTGAAACAATATCCAACGCTAAAAGAGGAGGATATCCGGGCAGCATTCGGCTATGCAGCTTGGCTGGCTCATGAGGAAGAGCAACAACCGCTCCACACAGAATTAGAAAGATGAAACTTAAACTGGACGAGAATATGCCTGCTGCTTTGGCAGCATTGCTTCGAAAAGCGGGCCATGATGTTAAGACTGTTCCCGAAGAAAATCTAGCTGGAATGGACGATCCTAGAATCATTTCTGCGGCTACTCAAAAAGGGAGAATACTGATCACGCTCGACTCTGATTTCGGTGATATTCGAAATTATCCTATCCAAACTCACGCAGGAATCGTGGTATTTCGCTTAGTAGACCAACGCTGGGCTCATTTAAAAGAGCCTGCTCAAAGATTGATTGAAACCAGACTTTTGAGAGGCTACAGGGTGGGCTCGCCGTTGTCGATGGAAACCGAATCCGAATTCGGTCCGGCAAAGCGAGATAAAACAAACAAAAGGGACACCCATTTCATAGATCAATCCAAATACTTTGAGGCATGTACCGCAAAATGTAAGCCACCATTGCCCCGTTGCCCAGCCTCCTAGCCTCCCAGCTTTTGTCCTTTGACCTGCCTTTCCCCGCCGCCCAGCTGCCTAGCCGTCCAGCTTTTTCCCTTTCTCCCCTTCGTGGTGACCACATCTCCTGATTCCTCTCTCCCGTCAATCATCCAGCTGCCAACCTGTTTCCTTTGCTGTCTTCTCTCCTCTTTTTACTGTGTAGCTCACTGCTGCAAGCGTCAATTCAAGTCTTCTTGCCAAATCCGCCATTGGAATCCCGAGTTCAATCACACACCAATAACACAGCAAGTCCCTGGCCCGCACCCTGTCCCTCTGCCGGCCTCTATGGATTATATAATCCTTTTGCAGATCGAATAGGGAGGAAACCCTCTCAACAACCTTTTCAAAATGGAAGCCGCGGTTTTTCAGTCTGTATCTGCGGGAAAAAACCTCCTCTGATTCCGAAAGTACATCCATTACAAAATCGCTGTCTCCTAATATCCGTTGATCGCTCTTCATACGTTCCTGTCCGGAAAGCTTGATCTTCTTAACTTCATCCCATCCGCCAAGGCTCCTGATCAAACCGCCGCCTACAAGCTCGGGATGTCTCCCCATGGGAATCCCCTTTTCGACATACGACCGATACTCTCTTCGGGCTTCACTCACTCTCTTACCGAAAAAACCCAAAATATATTCACTATCCTGCCACTCTCTTTTTTTCTTTCCCGTCAAGGCACTGTGCCCGCAATAAGAATAGCCGTCCAGTTCCTCCAAATCCTTTACTATTCTCGCCCTTAGAGGATTCAGATGAATATATCGGATCAATTCCTGCAAATAGCGATCTTCCTGGCATATAACGGATTTGTACCGGTTTTGGAAAAGCTGACCATGGCGCTTGTGTCTTCGGTTATACGATACCGCATAGCCTGTGAGCAGCCTTCTCATCAAGCCGGCAATACCCAAGGGGCCGCTTCGCAATAAAAAATGGGCATGATTCGATAAAAACGCCCATGCGTAGCATTGGGTCTTGGTTTCAGGGAGGAGAATAGATAACCGTTCAATGAGGTCTTCGCGATCTTTATCATCGTTGAATATCTTACGGCGCTCTATCCCTCTGATCATGATGTGATGCAGGAGACCGGGAGTGTCTAATCGTGCTGTTCGAGGCATGGATGGTTAATACCAGCATCAACACCAAAAGTTAAGTTAT
>CAYUCJ010000098.1:0-9417 GCA_964443285.1 uncultured Desulfobacteraceae bacterium
CCTGAGATCAAAATGATCTGTTTTGGAATTGAGTCATTTGGATTTCATTTGACATTTGATTTTTCGGCTCGACCGCTTCTTTAAGGGCTTTCCGCCTTTGCCAAATTTATCCGCATTGGTACAAATATCATTCTGAAAGATCATCATCAAATGCCTTGAGGACAATCTCTTGTCCTCGCAAGATGTGTTCCCTGACCAGTTCTTCAACCTTTTCAGCGTCACGCTTTCTGATATGTTCCAGCATGAGCAGATGGTCCTCGTTGCTCAACCTGGCCATGTCCTCGATCCCCAGGATGACCTGCCTGAAACGAAAGATCAGGTCCCTGAGGTCGTTGATCATCTTTATCAGCCTGGGGCTCCGGCTGAGGCCGTACAGAAGGTCGTGAAACTCGGTGTTTATTTTCGGAAGGCCGCTCAATCGGCCCTTGTCCAGATGGAGTTGATACTCCCGTATTTTCTTCTCAAGGGGTATCAGTTCCTCTTCCCGATGTTTCAGGGTGGCCAGCCTGGCGGCATAACTTTCGAGCACGCTCCTGATACCGAAGGTCTCCTCCACGTCCGCCCGGGTGAGCCCCACCACAAAGAAGCCGCCCCCGGGTGACCGTCGCACCAGGTGCTCCCGCTCCAGCTTGTGAAAGGCCTCCCTCACCGGGGTCCGGCTGATCCCCAGGGCCTCGGCCAGACGGCTTTCCACCATGCGCGTGCCGGATGCCACATCCCCCGTGACCATGGCGCGTTTCAGGTTGTCGTAGACATACTGGCCCAGCGAGATCCGCTCTGGAGGTGATTTGAATCCCTTGAGGCCTCTGGCGAGAGAGTCGGGCTTCGTGGCGGCTGTCATGAATCTTCCTCCCCGGTCAGATGCCGAATTGCCTGGCAATCGTCGTTTGAAGGACTTCGTGGGTCCCCCCTCCATAGAGCAGAAAACGACAATCGCGGTAGTACCTCTGAACGGAATATTCCATGGAATAGCCGTAGGCCCCGTAGATCCTGGTGGCCTCGTCCGCCGCCTTGCAGGCGGATTCCACGGTGAAATATTTGGCCATGGAGGCCTCGTTCAGGCAGGAGATCTTGTCGTCAATGAGATGGGTGACCTTGTAGGACATCAGATGGCCGGCCTCCAGGTTGACCGCCATGTTGGCGATCTTGGCCTGAATCAACTGGTACTTTCCAATGGGCCTTCCAAACTGTACGCGCTGCTTGCAGTACCGGATTGAATCGTCCATGGCGGCCCTGTGCAAACCCAGGGCCAGGCAGGCCGTCATGACCCGGATTTCTGCCAGTATTGTCAGGAGGACATCCAGTCCCCTCCCCGTCTCGCCCAGCATATGCTCGGGCGGGACGTGGCAGTTGTTGAAGTAGATCTCGGAAAGGGAAGACGTCCTGGTACCAAGACATTCGAATTTCTTGCTGTGGGAAAAGCCCGGTGTGTCAGCCGGAATAAAAAAAAACATGAGTCCTTTCAATTTCTTGGCTGGATCCGTCTGGCAGAGAACCGTGTGAAAGTCGCCGTACGGACCGCTCGTGGACCAGGTCTTCATCCCGTTGATCAACCAGCCGTCCTCCGCTTTCGTGGCCGAAGTCCGCACATTGCCCAGATCAGACCCGGCCTCCGGTTCGGTCAGTTGAAAGGCACCGATCTTTTCACCCCCCAGGGCCGGACGAAGGTACTTATCGTGCATTTCCTTGGTTCCATAGAGGTAAAGCCCGTTTGTGGCCATCAAGCACTGCATGGCGGTTGTGGCCGCCAGGCTCAGGAGACCTCTCGCCAGTTCCTCCATGGCAATACAATAAAGCGTCGTGTTTCCCCCGGAACCGCCCACCCTCTTGGGATATCTGATTCCCAAAATCCCCATATCAGCCAGTTTCCTGAACAGGTGGAAGGGAAATTCCCCTTTGTCATCCAGGTCCCGGGCAACGGGTATGACCTCCTCGTCCACAAATCGAGCCATGATCTTCCTGTGGAGCTTCTCTATGTCTGAACGTACCATCTCGCCCCCTTTTTTCCCTATTTCTTGCTCGCCTTTATTGCCTTCGCCAGTGTCGGTACGACCTCATGGAGGTCACCCACGATGCCCCAGTCTGCGACTCCGAAAATCGGAGCCCTCTCATCTTTGTTGACGGCGATGACGTACCTGGAACCGAGCATGCCCGCCCTGTGTTGAATCGCCCCCGAGACCCCGCATGCGATATATATTTCGGGCCTGACCGTCTGCCCTGTCTGACCCACCTGCCTCTCAACAGGCAGCCACCTTTCCTCCACAATGATCCGCGTTCCGGCTACCTCGCCGCCCATGGCCTCCGCAAGGGCGAAAAGAGATTTCATTCCTTCCTGGGAACCCACTCCCCGTCCTCCGGCCACAATCACTCTGGCCTGGTCGAGCCTGACGCCCTTCTTTTTCTCCCGCACGACCTCCAGCACCTTGGTGAAGATTTCCTTTTCCGTGAGGGCCACAGCTTGCTTGATGACCTTTTCCTTTTTTCCAGGGTGGTGTCGGGCTTCCATGACCCCAGGGCGAACCGTGGCCATCTGGGGGCGTGAATAACGGTTGGCAATGGTGGCCATGACATTACCACCGAAAGCAGGCCGGGTCTGAAGCAGGATCTTTTCTTCAGGGTCGATGGCGAGTTCCGTGCAGTCAGCCGTCAGACCCACGCCCACCCTCCTTGAAACCCGTGGGGCAAGGTCCCTCCCGATATGGGTGGCCCCCATGAGCAGCACGTTTGGTTTGTGGGCGGCCACCAGGTCTTCAACGGCCTTGGTATAGGCAATGGTCCGGTAATCTTTGAGCGCCCTGTGCTCTACGAGATAGACCTGATCAGCACCATATTCCACAAGGGTCTTACAGAGTCCCGAGACCTTGTACCCCAGGAGCAGGGCTGAAACGTCCTGACCCAGATCGCTGGCCAATTCCTGTGCCTTGCCGAGGAGTTCCAGGGAAACCGGCATCAAATTGCCATTCCTCTGTTCGGCAAAGACCCAGACACCTTTCCTGTCGCTGAAATCCGGAATGGCCTTGGGCTCGACATCTGTGAAAATGGCTTTCGGTTTGCAGACCTGAATGCACGAGCCGCACGAGGTGCAGTGCTCCAGAATATGTGCCTTGCCGTCCTTCATCTCAACGGCACCGTAAGGGCATGTTTTCACGCAGCGCTTGCAAGCGTTACAGAGGTCAACTTCAATCCAGACAGTCATGAATTTCTCCTATATCAGCATGTTCTCCTTTAGTTTTGCGACCAGCTCTTTCACGACTACTGCCGTATCGCCCTTCATTATCTCACCCTCTCTCTGGAATTTGGGAGCAAAGGTTCTGGCCACGTTTGTCAGGGATCCTTCCAGTCCCACATCCCGGGTCTGCACGCCGATATCCGCAGCATTCCATAGGTTTATTCTTGCCTTTTCCTTGCAGGCATCGATCAGGCGCCCCACGTGGGAAAACCTGGGATGGTTCATGTCCCCAATCACGGTCAGGACGGCGGGAAGTGTGCACTGCACCCTTTCGAAGCCGTCCTCCAACCGTCTTTTGACCACCATGGACTTCTTGGTCACTTTCTCGATGTCATAGACGTAGCTCACCTGTGGCAGACCGAGGAATTCAGCCACCTGGGGTCCGATCTGGGCGGTATCCCCGTCAATGGCCTGCCGACCGCAGAGGATCAGATCATAGGAGCCGGCCTTTTCAATGGCCTTGCCCAGGGTGGTAGAGGTAGCCCACGTATCCGCGCCCGCGAACGCCCTGTCCGAAAGCAGAATCCCGGTGTCCGCTCCCATGCCCAAGGCCTCCGAGACGGCGTCTATAGCCTGGGGAGGTCCCATTGAAATGGCGGTGATCTTTCCACCATGCTTTTCTTTCAGGGTGACCGCCGCCTCAAGGGCATGCCTGTCGTCCGGGTTGATAATGCTCTCGATACCCTCCCTGATCAGATTTCCGGTCTTGGGATCGAGTCTGACTTCCGCCGTATCAGGAACCTGTTTCACCAGTACGATGATCTTCATAATACCTCCCTATTGAATTCGGAATATTGTCCTTCCGCATTCCCACTTCAAATAACTCCCCTTGTTTCCAGCTCCTTGAGATCATCCGGGCCGTTCCCCAGTCCCCCGTAGATCTCTTTATTGTGTTCTCCGAAACGCGGGGGAAAGCTCAACACGCGGTCCCTTGACGCGAGAAAGGGGGTCATGTAGGGCGGAGGGGCCAACGTGATCCGTACTCCGGAAATCGGGTCCACAGCAGAAAGGAGTCCTTTCTGTACCCGTGGATCGTCCACCACCTCCGGTATGGTCCTTATCCTACTGATGGGGACTGTAATGGAATTGAACAGTTCGATCATCTCTTCAGAAGTGAGCTTCTCCGTGATGGCGTTAATGGACCGGTTGAGGTTTTCAACATCCCCGATCCTGCCGGCATTTTTTTCATATTCCGGCCTTTCAAGGGGCCTGAAAGCATCCAGTGACACAAGGGACTTCCACTGCCGGTCATTGCCGACCGCCAGATAGACATAGCCGTCTCTTGTCCTGTAGACGGAGCAGGGGCAGAAAAAAGCGTGGGTATTACCCCTTCGCGTTACCTTTTCGTGAAAACTCTTGGAAAGGGTAATGGGTACGGTCAGCCAGGACACAGAGGAATCGAACATGGCAAGATCGATTCGGCTGCCCACGCCCGTCAACTGCCTCTTGTAGAGGGCCTTCATCACCATTCCGTATCCGTGTTCACTGGTACCCATGTCGGGAAGGGGAATGCCCAGGACCTGCGGATCCTCCCCCTTTTCTCCCGTCATTTCCATGAGTCCTGATTTGGCCTGAAGGATGGGATCGTAGGCGGCTTCGTTGCTGTCGGGTCCGAATCCCGTCACGCCCAGCCAGATGATGTCCGGCCTCAGGGATTTGAGCGAATCATAATCAATGCCCAGTTTCTGATAGTTCCTGGGCAGTTGATTGGTCGCAAAAATATCAATCTTGAGGTCCTCGATGAGGCGACGGAAAATCGCCTGGCCTTCAGGATCGGCCAGATTGAGGGTCAACCCCTTTTTCCCCGCGTTGATGCACAGAAAATAGGCGTTCATCCGCTCTTCACCCAGGACATTGTCGCCGACGAGCCTGTTTGGATCGCCGTAGACCGGGTGCTCAAGCCTGATGACCTCCATGCCGTCCTGGGCCAGACGGAAGGTCAGGTATGGCAATACGGTCGCCTGTTCGAGAGACAGCACCCTGAGATTACTGAATAGGTTCATTGAACGACCTCCATCAAAAACGTATGGGAAGTGGGACGGGGGACAGGCACATTGTATACGGTATACAATGGCTTCTGTCAAGGGGCAATCCCTTTTTTCGGCAACAGGAATCGGGCCCTGGCGGTGAGGAGAAAGGTTCCCTGCCATCCGGAAGAAGCGAGGGAATCCAGGACCTGCTCCGCACGGAGGGCCACGAAGGCGTTCAGTTCGGGATTGACGGCCTCCACCCGCCTCAGGGCTTTTTCAATGATTCTCCTGGGGGAAATCTCCATTGAGCGGACCCCCTCCCGCCAGAGCCGTGGCGTAATCAAAAGGAAGACCGTGCATCGAGCATTCCCCTCTGTTCTACGACGAGTGGTGCCGCTTCTGATAGATCCTTACAGCGCGGTTATGTTCTTTCAGTGTCTTTGAAAAATGATGGGTTCCGTCATTCTTGGATACAAAATAGAGGTAGTCCGTGCGAGCCGGAAAAAGGACCGCCCTAATGGACTGCATTCCCGGGCTGGCAATGGGACCGGGAGGAAGCCCCCTGTTGAGATAAGTATTGTAAGGCGAAGGCCGCTCCAGGTCCTCCAGCCGCAGATTACCGGAAAAGGATTTGAGGCCGTAGATCACTGTCGGGTCACTTTCAAGACGCATCTTTTTTTTCAGACGGTTGAGGAAGACGCTCGCAATCAAAGGCCGTTCCTCGGCCCTGCCTGTCTCCTTTTCCACGATGGATGCCAGTGTCACAATCTCTTCGAGTGACATGCCGCACTCCCCTATTCTCTCGCTCAGGGGGGCGAGGGCTTGCCTGAACCGCTTGACCATGGCGTCAATCAGCCTCCTGGTTCCAAGACCACGGCCGAACTGATACGTATCAGGATAGAGAAAGCCCTCAAGGGACGGCCCTGTAAAGCCGTATGACTCGACCACTGCCCGCGCTCCGGTCAACGCCAGGAATTCCCGTTCATCGGCAAGGTCTTTTTCAGCCAGAACGGCCGCGATCTGCCTGCGATCATACCCTTCAGGGATGGTGACGGAATAGAGGATACTCTTTCCCTGCGTGAGGATATTGAATATCCTGAAAGGGGGCATGGAGGGGCGCAGGAGGTATTCTCCTCTCTTCACGTCCCTCCCGTATCCCATGAAACGCCCCAACATCTCGAAGAGGAACCTGCTCCTGATGAAGCCCTCAGACTCCAGGTTCCTGGCCACACCCCTGAGCGTTTCCCCTTCGCGAACCTGGAATACCTTGGGCCGGTCGCCCTTTGCGGGTGGCTTCATGAGATAATAGCCAAACCCAAAGGCAATGGATATGACAAGCAGGAAGAACAACCCCGCGGAAAACAGGAAAAGACTTTTTTTATTCGATGGCAGGGGCATGGCGGGCTCAGATCATCCTTCTTCATTGTCCTATGTAGTGACTCAGGACGAGGCCGAATGATAGCAGCAGGCCATGGGCCACCACTGTCCGGATGGTCATGGCCTGGGCCGGAATCAACCCCTCGTGGGATTCGTGCCGCTGCCAGGAAATTTTCATGGCCCTGAATGCCAGGGGAAAAGAAACAAACCCGAGCATGATAAGGTAGGGCATGTTCATGACGCCCACAAGAAGAACATCCGACAGGTACGCCGACAGCATGATCACGCAATAGCCGAACCGGGCCACCTTCAGGCCAAGTCTCACGACCAGGTTTTTCTTTCGCGCCTTCCTGTCGGCCTGGAGATCTGGAAACTCATTGATCCAAATGATGGCGGCAACCAGAAAGCCCTGAGGAAAACCTATGGCGAATGCGGACCAACTCACGGTCCCTGACATGACGTAGTAAGTACCCACAGTGATCAGGGGGCCGAAGGAAAAGAAGATGACCAGTTCCCCCAGACCCCTGGCCATGAGTTGGAGAGGAGAGGCGGAATAGGCCCAGCCGGAGAGCAGACCAAGCGCACCAAAAAGAATGGCCCAGGGCCTTCCGAGAAAAACGAGCCAGACTCCCGCCGCCAGGCCCAGGCCCAGAAACCCTGCCGCCATGAGAAGTACCACGAAGCCGGGGACCTCATCGTTTTGAATGACCCGACTCCCCCCACTGAAGGGCGTCAGTTTTTCATTGATGGGATCACTCCCCTGCGCATCATAGTAATCGTTGAGAAGATTGGCGCCCAGGTGCAAGGAACCAACGCCGAGAAGCGTGATTCCGAAAAGGGAAAAGGAAAAGCTGCTTTCTGAGAACCCGTAGGCCGCGCCCACCATGACGGTTATCAATGACCCCGTCAGAAACGGCGCTCTCAACGCCCGCACATAAGCATGCATGGAAGACTTTGCCTCCAGATCAGTTACCATCATGAAACCCCTGGTTCGCCCCAAGCGATCTCACTTTAGTATCTGAAAACAACCCTGTCAACCAACCATCGCTGCCGTCCTGAATGGAAGGCTCGCCGGGAAAACGGCTCTCAGGCTCGGATTGGCACGTCTTCTATTCCTTTTTTTCAAAATGATTTTTGGGCCTCACTGAAAGTACGGGGCACACGGCGCTCCGGACTGCACGGGCCGTGGTGGAACCCAAAAACATGGTCGCCATCAGGCCGTGCCCCCTGAAACCGAGAACAACCAGATCCATGTCATTGACGAGTGCATATTTCACCAGTTCTTCATGGGGTTGTCCAGCCAGGAGAGAGATCTTGGGGGAGCACCAGTTCAGGGCTTCTTCCGGAATCATGCTTTTCATCTTTTCCCTGATTTCCACACGCAGGTCCTCCTGCATCGACGCATTGGGGTCTGTCTTGAGTTTCAGGAGATCCTTATAGACAGGAGGCTCGATGACATGAGCCAGATGGAGTTCGGATTGAAACTGTTGTGACAGGCTGAGACCGTATTCAAAGGCGAGATCCGAGTCGGGAGAAAAATCCAACCCCACCAGCATGTTATCGAACTTGATCGTTTCAATGGCAACTTTCTGGGCTCCCTGTTCCGCGCTGCGCACGACCAGAAGCGGGCAGTGCAGTCTTCTCATCAGCTGTTCCGTAACGGAGCCCAGGACGAGCCGTCTCAAGCCGGAACGCCCGTGGGTCGCTGAAATAACCAGATCGACCTCTTTTCTCGCGGCCAGTGATTCAATCTCCTGAGCCGTGCGACCTTCCGAAACCAGGGGTGCCCATTCAATGGAATACTCGCGCATGAGTTCTCCGATGTCCTCCTCCGCCTGGGTCACCATGTTCTTTCTGTCCAATCCTCCATTCCCGATGCCCTCCCCGTAGATCGCGACAGCGGGCAAATCCACCACGTGGCAAACATAAAGCATGGCTCCGAATTCCCGGGCCAGGGCCACCCCGTAAGGAACTGTGAATCTGGAGCACTCTGAAAAATCTGTCGTGCACATAATCCTTCTCAAATGCACTCTCATGGTCACACCCTCCTTTCTGCCTAACCTTTGAGCCAATTTCAAAACGTCCCCTTTTGCCCGATCTCCGCGTCAGGCTCGAATTTTAATCCTCGAAATATTCAATATATTCCTGCGGTTAAAATTTTCGCCTTTCTTAACCTCGAACAAAATTGAACGTTTTGAAACTGCTATCTAACTCCTTTTAAAGTTTTCGTGGAAGGCACGCTTCAATATCATCCATGATTTCCCACTTCAGAATTCCGCGGCAATAGTAGGGACGAAATGTTCAAGACAGTATTCGGAGAGACAAGTTCTTCTGTTTGACGGCTGTCGCTTTTGCTGTCGTATTTGACGCAAATTCAAAGTCTATGAAGGAAAATGGGTTAGGGAATTGATCTTCTAAAATTATATGAAATCCGGACGAAAAGTGTCAAGACATTTGGCTTTTGCGGGCCTTTTCCCCTTGAGCGTCTTTCGCCGCCCTTTCAGGACATGGTGGATCAGGTTTCGAAATGACTGATGGCTTTTTGTCATTTTCTATGGCATGATACCGGAATTGGGCGTTCAACGTATCAACCCTTATATGTTAATAAAATAAAAAGAGATTTCCTGAAAAATGTCTGTTAAGGACTTGGAGTATGAAATACCGCTCCGCTGTGCCCCTGCCGGTTTTTCTCTCGAGTCACATTCATTAACGGGAAGACCACTCCGAAGGGTCTTCCGAAATCGTATCCTAACCCCCATTTCCCTTCCACTTTCACTCTACCTCCCAAAGGGATATGAGGAGAGGTGTGCAAAATATCGGTGAATTCACAAATCAAGCATA
>CAYUCJ010000099.1:0-9416 GCA_964443285.1 uncultured Desulfobacteraceae bacterium
CTCCACACCGAATATGAAGGCCAGGGTCTCTTCCGGGCGTTCTTTGGCGGAACCGTCCGGGAGGTACGTCCACATCCTGAATTTCAGTTCGACCATCCTGTCTCTGGCGATCCGGTCCACAGCACTCCTCAGCGAATGGAAACCACCTCATACTCTTGGAGACCGCCCGGGGTCTTCACGCTGATCTCCTCCCCTTCCTCCCGGCCAATCAAGGCCTGCCCCAGCGGAGAGGTGACGGATATCCGGCCGTCATCGGGATTGGACTCGTAAGGGCCCACCAGTTGATAGGCTGTTTCTTTTTCCGTATCGAGGTTGTAGACCGTTACGGTCCTGCCGAAGACCGCACGATCCGGCGGCCCCCCATCCGGTTCTATGACCTCGGAGTTCCCGATAGCCATCTTCAGTTCATTCATCCTGCCTTCCAGAAAGGACTGCCGCTCTTTGGCCGCATGGTACTCCGCATTTTCACTGATATCCCCGTGACTCCGCGCCTCTTCAATGGCGCGAATATTCTTGGGGCGTTCCACATTCAACAGCTTTGTCAGCTCCGCCTTAAGCCTTTCAAGACCATCTTTTGTAATGGGAATCCTGTCCATCAATCTCCTTGCCCCCTCCGGCAAAAAATTTTGCCTATGCCGCCTTAAGGCGAGTCATAGGCTTTTGGGAATTATAGCACCAATGATTTCTATAATCCAGATGAAAATAGCATCCACACTCATCCACTTATAGCCCGACGCCCAGGAATCTCCCCACCTGGGTGATCAGCAGGGCCACCAGATAGGCGGCAAACAGGTTAAAGGCGATGGAAAACATGGCCCACCGCCAGGAACTCTCCCTGCTGATACTGATGACTGTGGCAAAACAGGGAACATAAAGCATGGTAAAGATAAGGAGTGTAAAGGCAAGCAGCGGGTTCCAGTGGGGATCGCTCCTCAATCGGTCGGAAAGGGAGCCCGAGGCATCGGGATCAACATCCCCAAGGGAATAGGCGGTTCCCAGCGTAGAGACCACAATCTCCTTTGCCGCAAAGCCCCCCACAAGGGCAATGTTGATCCGATAGTCGAAACCAAGTGGCCACGTCAGGTGCTCCAGGGCCCGCCCCAGCCAGCCAGCCACGGTCCGGTTCAAGGTGGCCTGCTTTCTTTCCAATGCAACCCCGGTCAGATCCCTTCTCCATTGGAGATACAGCTCGGCCGCCTTCACCGCTTCCGTCTCCACAACTCCCTTCCTTGAACCCTTTTCTTCCAAGCCCAAGGCCTGCCGGAGCAGGGGAAACATGGGGCTCTCGGCGAGACGAGTCAGGGTCTTTTTGTCATTTTGAGATTTCGCCCCGGCGTAGTCGGCATACAAACGGTTCAGGGTCTTGAGTTCCTTTCGATCTCTGATGGCCCCCCTGACTTCCGGAGCATTCAAAAGACCTTTTTCAAGCCCGGATTCCCGTTCCGAAAATGCCTTGATCTGATCCTTTGAAAGCCCGGGATAAGTCATCATGGCCCACAGGATGATTGAAATTCCCAGAATGACGGTGCCGGCTCTCTTGATGTATTGCCATGTCCTCTCCCAGGTGTGGATCAACAGCCCTTTTATGGTGGGCGCCCGGTAAGGGGGCAGTTCCATCACAAACGGTGTCTTCGGTCCTTTCAGAACCGTCGATCGAATAATTTTGGCGGCAAACAGGGCGAAGGCCCAGGAGAGGATGGTCAGGACAAAGAGCATGCGTGCCCTCTGGTGAGCAAAAAAGGCCGCGATAATGACGGCGAAGACAGGCAGTTTCGCCCCGCAATTCATAAATGGAACCACGAGAAGGGTAGCGATCCTCTCCTTTGGATCTCTGAGAGTGCGTGCCGCCATGACACCCGGCACCGCACACCCGCCTGAAATGCCACCGCTTACGATCAGGGACATGACGGAATTCCCGTGAAGCCCGAAAAGCCTCAGGACCCTGTCCAGCATGTAAGCCACCCTCGCCATGTATCCGGAGTCCTCCATAAAGGCGATGGCAAGAAACATGAACATGATCAAGGGCACGAAACCCAGGACACCCCCCACGCCGTCGACGACCCCCGAGACCAAGAGAGACTGGAGGTTCCCCGAGGGTATCAGGAGAGAGACCCCCTCTTTGATCAGGTCGAAGAGGCCTTCAATCCAGTGCACCGGTGCCTCGCTGGCCCAGAAGGTGAAGGAATAGATCCCGTAGAGGACCAGGGCCATGAAGATCGGACCCAGGATGCGGTTCGTCAACACCTTGTCGATATGGTCGGAGAGGTTCAGGCGCGATTCGATCTTCCTTTTGATGGCCTGCTTGGTCATCCCCGTTATGTATCCATATCGGTAATCGGCGATAATGCCTTCAGGCTCCTCCTCGAGTGTGGCCATGATATGCTTGGACGTTCGTTTGCAGATCTTCTCAATCTCGGCGCCAGCCCCGGGGTTCTCCTTCAAGAGCCCGAGTATCTGGCTGTCCCCCTCGAGACACTTGAGGGCCAGCCATCGAGACGGATACTTCCCGTCAAGGGCACTGACGGATTGGACGATGTCTTCTATTTCATCGAGACTCTGATCGACATCCATGCCGTAAGAAATAGGGGCTGGTTCCCACTTTCCAGGTTCCTTGCACGCTTGAATCACTGCGTCCAGGAGTTCCGTCATGCCCCTGTTGAGTCTCGCCACCATGGGGACAACCGGAATCCCCAACAATTCTGATAATTTCTGTGGATCCACCAGGATGCCCCTTGATTCGGCCACATCCATCATGTTGAGGGCAATAATCAGGGGGACCCCCAATTCCTTGAACTGGACAGCCAGATAAAGGTTCCTGTCCAGGTTCGAGGCGTCCACGATATCCACCACCAGATCCGGTCGCTGGTTCACCAGGAAATCCCTTGCCACGATCTCTTCCAAGGAATAGGCCGTAAGGGAATAGGTCCCTGGGAGGTCCACCACTTCGATTTCATGGTCCTCGTGGATGACCCGTCCGACTTTTTTCTCCACCGTCACACCAGGGTAGTTGGCGATGTGCTGCCTGGCGCCCGTGAGGGAATTAAATACAGTGGTTTTTCCGGCATTCGGATTCCCGGAAAGGGCGATGGTGACCTTTTTTTTCACCGGCCGAACCGTTTCCTCTTCCGGAACATCTACCTCCACCATGATATGACTGGCCTCGTTATTGCGGAGCGTCAGTATGTAGTCCCTAATCTTTACGGCCACAGGGTCTCTCAAAGGGGCCCTTCCCTGGATTCGGATAGGCGCATGGGGAACCAGACCCATCTCCCTGATTCTTCGGCCCATTTCCCCCGAGGCCGATATCTTTCTGATGACACCGGTCTGGTTGTCCTGCATTGCCCGCATTCTGATGACTTTTTTCATTCCGCGTTCACTTCTCCCTGGGAGGAGTGACATACCCCCAGGAAAGTAAGGATAAAGGGGCCGCATGCAACCAGAAATTTCCTTAAGACAGTTCGGATTTCTTATCCTCCCGGTGCGTATGGGGCATACGACCGTAGCCGTGGATGTGCACATGGGTGTGGGGCGTCATCTCTTCTTCCGAAAATATCTCTCCATGGACCATAGCGAAGACCTTATCGGTGGTTTCAAGCAGGAAGTCCATGTCATGAGAAATCAAGACGTAGGCGAGATCCAGTTCCCTCAAGATGGATATGAGTCGTTCCGTCGTTTCCGAATCGAGCCCTGTGATCGGCTCGTCCAGGAGCAGTACCTGGGGTTTCATGGCGAGGACGGTGGCAAGGGAGACAAGCCGTTTCTCACCCCCCGAAAGCCTGTGGGTCACCCGATCCTCAAACCCGTCAAGACCCAGAGCTTTGAGGGTTTCGCATGCAATCTTCCTTGCATCGTCGTTGGATAGCCCCTGATTCAGTGGGCCGAAGGCCACGTCCTCCAGAACGGTAGGGCAAAACAACTGATCGTCTGCATCCTGAAACAGCAACCCGATCCTTTGCCTGGTTTCCTTGAAGTCTTTCTCCCTCTCCACCCTTTTTCCGAAGAGTTCAATGGTTCCGGAGGATGGTTTGAGGAGGCCCATGAGGAGGTGGAATAAGGTGGTCTTTCCGCTTCCATTGGGTCCCACCAGGCCCACCTTCTCCCCGCAAAGAAGGTGAAAAGTGACATTCCTGATAACCGGTGCATGGCCATCGTAGGAAAAGGCGACGTGTTCAAGATTGATTAGAGATGAATTCATATCCATTACAACAAAGCGGTAAAAGCCACCCCGGCCAGCAGACCTGTGGCGAAAAACAGATCCCCCAACCCCAGATGAAATTCACTCAAAGCATAAAAGCGGCCCCGAAAGCCCCTGCAAAGCATAGCCTCCTTGACCCTCTCGGCCCGCTCGTAGCTCCTCACCAGGAGCATTCCCACCAGGTAGGCATAGGTGCGATAGGTATGAAGGTTGCTTTTTCGCCCGAACCCTCTCATTTTCATGGCCCTGACCAACCGTTGATACTCTTCGTGAATAACATGAATGTAGCGACTGGTAAAGAAAAAGAGCTGAACCATCTTTTCAGGCACTCCCAGCTCTCTCATGGCATGGCCCAGGGCAAAAACGGGAATCGTGGACACCAGCGCCATGAGAGCCAGGACGATAACATTGGAGCGAACAGTGATCAGGGCAGCCAGAAGGGTCCCCTCCTTCGTTGCCACCAGCGGGCCGAGGGTCCACAGGGACATCCCCCCGACAGTGAAGGGGAGGAAAAACCAGAGGAAGAGGATGAGCCCGTTCACCACCATCAAACGTCGGAAGACACTCCCTAAGGGGAGCCTGGCCCCAAGGACCAGGATGAAGGCCGTCCCAAACCCCGGGATGAAGGCCGACCAACGGGAGGAAACCGCGACGACCACCGAAAACAGGAACGCCAGCATCAGTTTGATCCTTGGGTCCAAACGATGAATCACCGAATTTCCGTGGGTGAAAGTTCCTTCAATCAAACCCATACCCCTCTTTAGAGTCGCTCAAGAAAAACCCTGCGCTGTCTCCTTATTGATTTATTGTCCTCACAACAAAACCCGTAACAAAAAAACCACGCCGGCTCCGCTTCAGCAAAATGTGCAAACGGCCTTCGTGGCTTTTCGAGGGTAAAGAGATCGGCTTCGTGCCGGGGTTTCTGAATGAAGATTGATGACTTTGCAAAAAGTCAGCACCGTGCCCATGGACGGACTTTTTACGGCTCCTTACAGATTAGGTGAACCGGCCTCAAGTGTCAAGAAATTTGGCTTTCCGGGAGTTCCCAGCTCCAGAATTCTCTCAAGATTTTGGTGGAAAATCTGTTCAAATTCCTTTGGACTAAGTGGAAGTTCGTCAGACCATGTCCTTCTCGGGCCAGGCATGCGGACATGCGGCAATGATCATTGGATGCGGCAGGCCCTATGACGAGAACTTCTCCAGGCATTCTCTCACCAGGGGATATGTTTCCTTCCGTGCCACCAGGAAATCTTGATGCATCGGCCGGCCTTCCAGGGATTCGTTCAGAAAATACTCCGTTCCGTCCATCTTGTAGATTTTTCCTCCGGCAGCCTCGATGATGATCCTCACGGCGGCCAGGTCTCGATAGGATTCATTGGAAACCAGTACGGCCTCCGCCCGTCCCATGGCCATGTAACACAGATGGGCGGCGGCACAGCCAAAATCCCGGATCTTTCCGGGGAAAGTGGTCCGGTAATGGCGGTGAAAGCGGGCGTATGCGAGGAGAAGGCTTTCATCATTGATGTCTTCCTGGGGCGACACCTCGATGGACGTGTCCCCGCGAAAGGCCTTCTCACCGGCACGGGCAAAAAAAAGGTCCCCGGTGATGGGCATGCTGAAAAAACCAAAGATGGGCCATGCGTTTTCGAGAAGTGCCAGGGAGATGCCCCAGATGGGAATTCCCGCCTGAAAATTGGCCACACCGTCCAGGGCGTTGAACACCCAGACATATCTCTCGGACCGGTGGGAATACCCCGCATTCTGCGAATTCTCCTGAAAAAGCTGATGCTCAGGGAACCGCTCCCGCACCCGGTTTTCGAAAACCTGGTTCAATCGCAATTCGGCCTCGGTAATCACCCCTTGATCGAATCTCAGTTTCGCGTTTCCCCTGCCATAGAAAGAAAGGGCCTCTTCTCCTGCGACCCGAATGCTTTCCCTTGCGAAACCCTCAAGTTCATCAACCCCGGGCGTCTCCTGCGACACTGTTTGCCTCCTTTCATCAATGATCGTGTTCACACCTTCAGGATGATCCTTGCATCCACGATAGCCACACCCTTTTCATACACCATTACGGGATTCAGGTCCATCTCCAAGATATCCGGATAGGCCTCGACGATCTCAGAACAGATCAGCAGCAGCTTTTTGAGGGCCGTTTTATCCGCCGCCGGCCTTCCCCGGTAGCCATCGAGGATAACCGAAGCCTTGATCTCCTCAATCATCTTTCTTGCTGAAGGTGGAGAAATGGGCAAGACCCTGAAAGAGACATCCTTCAGGATCTCCACGGTGACGCCTCCGAGGCCAAACATGATGACCGGGCCGAATTGATCATCTATCTTGGTTCCCAGGATAACCTCGATGCCCTGCTCGGCCATCGGAGACACCAGGACACCCCGGATATCGGCTTTTTCACGGTATTTCTTGGCGTTTGCCACAATCCCGTCAAATGCAGTTCGCACTGTCTTTTCAGTAGTCAGATTGGTCCGCACCCCCCCGGCGTCGCTTTTGTGCAAGATATCGGGCGAGACGATCTTCATTGCCACGTCCTGGCCGATGTCACGAAATATCTCCGCTGCTTCATCGGCCGTTTTGGCCACACGTTCGGACAGGACCGGCGCACCGTGTAACTGCAAAAGCCTTTTTGCCTCAAACTCGAGGAGTGAATCACGGCCGTCTTTCTTGGCGCCTTCAATAATCTCCTTCCCTTCATCTCTTGCCTTTTCGCCCCACTTGAAGACAAAATTGGCTTTTGAGTGGTACTTCTTGAGATAATTTCCATACGTGGCCAGGGCACTGACGCATCTGCAGGCCACTTGCAAGGAATCATACACAGGGATGTTGTAGTAACGCAGGAGGTCCAGTGAATGGGGCTTTTCAGAGGCGTAAAGGCTGTGTACGACAATGGGTTTGTTTCGTTTTCTGACCATCTTCCCCATCTGATGGGCCCCGTCCTCTTCTTTGAGGGCCAGGCTTTCAGCAAAGCGGATTCCATACCCGCCAAACAGCCCCACGATCAGGAGTCCCCCGATGTTAGAATCCTTGAGAAGAATCCTGGCACAGTCAGCGAAAATAGAGGGGTCTGAATCCGTGCCCCCCGCCACATCTACCGGGTTGGGCACCGATGCGGCATCCGGGAGGATCTCCCGCAACCTGGCCTGGCTTTTTTCGCTGAGCGCGGGGATGTTGACCCCCAGGTCCGTCAGGATATCGGACGCAATGGTCGCATGCCCCCCGCCATCCGCCAGGATGGCAATACTGTTGTTCTTAATGGGCGGGAGACTGGAAAGGGTCTCCGCCACGGGAAAGAGAACATCCGGATTTTCTGTGACAATGATCCCCGCACGCTCAAAGGCGGTCTTTGCTACCTCCGACATGCCGGCAAGGGAGCCGGTATGGGACCCGGCAGACCTCTGACCGGTTGAAGAACGGCCGCTCTTCAACAGGACAATGGGCTTGTGGAGCGTCGTCCTGTAGGCCTCCTGAAGAAACTTTCTCCCCTCGCTCATTCCCTCCACGTACATGAGGATCGCTGCGGTATCGGGATCATCCCTGAAAAACGCCAGGTATTCGTGGAACTTGATATCCGCCTCGTTTCCCACGCCCACATAATAGGAAAATCCCTTCCGACTCTTGACCTTGGCCTCCGTAATAAGTGTCAGGGCCATATTTCCGCTCTGGGTCAGAAGGGCGATATTCCCTTTGGGCGCGCCGCGCAGGCCCACCAGATTCAGGTTATCCTTCAGGTTGATCATGCCGGAGGTGTTGGGTCCGATCAACCGGATATGGTTTTTCCTCGCCACTTCAACCATTTCCCGTTCGAGGGTCTTTCCTGCCGCTCCGGTTTCACCGAATCCGCCCGCGATGATGACCGCACCGTGTAGGCCCTTTTTTCCGCAATCTTCCAGTACCCCCGGGATGCTCCTGGCAGGAGTGGTTATCAGGGCGATATCCACCGGACGGTCTATTTCCGAGACCTTCTTGTAGCATTTCAATCCCAGGATGGTTGATTCCTTGGGGTTTACCGGATAGATCTTGCCGCCGTAATGCTCATCAAGAAGGGTCCTAATGGCCTGATAACCCCTCTTGGTCTCGTTTTTTGATGCTCCGACAATGGCGACCGATTGGGCGTCCAAAATATGTGTTAGGTTCATTTTCAGCGTTTGCTCCTTATCCTTTTTCTTTCTTCTTTCTCTCCTCAAAATCTTTGAGTGACTCCTGCCTCTCTTTTGTTGAAACACAGGCCAGGCATGCCTCCACCTCATATTCCATCAGGGCGTCGAGGCTCACCTCTCCGCTTGCCATGAGCAGACCCCGCTTGATCATCTTGAGGGAAAAGGCCGAGTTCTTGGCTATCTTCCCGGCCATCTCCCTCGCTTCATCCATGAGTCGATCCAGGGGAACCGCCTTGTTGACCAGGCCGACCCTCTCAGCCTCTTTTCCGTCAATGTATTCCGCCGTGAAGAGGAGTTCCCTGGCCTTTGCCGGACCGATCAGATCCTGCAGGAGCCGCATGGCACCTCCCGTAACGGAGGAGATGACCCTTGCCTCAGGGGAGCCTATTTGTGCCTCCTCCGCCGCGATCCTGATGTCGCAGGCCAGGGCCAGTTCATATCCGGAGCCCAGGGCGTAGCCGTTTATGGCCGCAATGGTGGGCTTCTCAAAACGGATGATTTTCCTGGAGGCCTCCTGGAGCTCCATCAGGTAGTCCCGGTAGGCCTCGCTGCTCCTGGTCTTGGACTCCTTCAGATCGGCGCCTGTAGAAAAGGCCCGGCCCTCTCCGGTAACGATCACAGCCTTGATACCGGGGTCGCTCCTGGCATCTTCCAGGGCCCCCTGGAAGTCGAGCCACAGCTGCTTGTTCATGGCATTCAGGACTTGGGGCCTGTTCAGCCTTATGGTGGCAATATCTGCTTCCTTCTCATAGATGATGCATTCAAAATCCATTTTACCCTCCCAGGAAATCATTTCACTCATTTTGCCCTGTCACTGCGTTTCGTCCCACCCGAGGCCACTGCAAAAAAATGAGCTGCACCCGGACTTCAGCGCAGATACTCGGGTGCAGCTCTGATCTATGAATGGAACGCTCCCTATTTCATTCGATAGGAAAGCAGTGGGACCGGACAATGATGGAACATTTTCTCAGCCAGCGACCCCACCAGCACATGCTCCAGATCCGTGCGGCCTTTGGGCCCCATGACCACCAGATCGATCTCTTCATCTCTGA
>CAYUCJ010000100.1:0-9336 GCA_964443285.1 uncultured Desulfobacteraceae bacterium
TTTTTCTTGATGGAGAGGTTTTCATAAAAGGCGAGTTTCGGATCTTCGAAGTTCGTCTTTGCAGGATCCGGTTCGGGCACGTCCTTGTGCAGCAGCATTCCTTGAAGCTTGGTAATCTGGGACTTGAGTGCTGAGATGTTCTTCACGCCGTCGGGGATAAATCCACGGCCCACGAATATTCCCAGCACAAATATCCACGCCAGCAGAAAGAAAAGACAGAGTCCCCAGAAAAAGGAAGCCCTGGCTGTCAGGGTGAGGGTACGTGGCTTTTTTTTCTTCTGTGATTTTGCCATCATTCTTGAATGAGGAAAGGACCGATCCCTGGCGCTTACATTTTCCGGGGGGCGTGGATCCCCAGCAGCTCCAGACCGGCGCCGATGATCTGTTTAACACCTAGGGCCAGATAGAGCCTCGCTTCACTGAGGGTTCTGTCTTTCGTCACGATCCGGTGTTCGGGAAACTTTGTCCCTAGGTTGAAATAGCGGTGAAACAGGGCCGCCAGGTTCGTCAGGTAGTAAGTCAAACGATGGGGTTCCAGGCTCCTGCAAACATCCTCCATCAGGATGGGAAATTCCGCCATCATTCTCATAAGGGAAATCTCCTCATCCAGAACGAGCCCCGTAAGCGGAGGGTCAGGTTGCCGGGGTAAATCCATACCTTCCTCTTCGGCCTTTCTGAAAATACTGCAGATCCTTGCGTGGGCGTACTGAACGTAATAGACGGGGTTATCGCTGTCCTGCTTTTTTACCAGGTCAATGTCAAAATCCAGTGCAGAATCATGGTGTTTGGAAAGGAACACAAACCGCGCCGCATCGATCCCGACTTCCTCTACCAACTCCTTGAGCGTGACATAAGATCCGGAGCGTTTGGACATCTTGATTTCCTGACCGCCCTTCCAAAGTTTGACCAGTTGAATCAGCATGACGGAAAGCCATTTTCCGGAAATATTGCTGGCCTCGAGCCCGGCCTTCATCCTGGGAATATATCCGTGATGATCTGCCCCCCAGAGGTTGATGGCCTTGGAAAAACCCCGTTCTTTTTTGTCGATATGGTAAGAGATGTCGGATGCGAAGTATGTAAATTCACCGTCGCTTTTCCTGAGAACCCGGTCCTTGTCGTCTCCATAGGGGAGCGTCTTGATCCAGAGTGCCCCGTCTTTCGTGTAGAGATGACCGTTTTTCCGGAGTTCATCGAGTGTCTTCTCTATCTTCCCCGATTTAAAAAGACTTTCTTCGCTGAACCAGACGTCAAACGGGACCCTGAAAAGCTCCATGTCCTGTTTGAGTTCTTCGAGCATCATTTCCTTTCCCAGCCGGGCGCATGTGGAAATTGCGTCTTCTTCTTCCAGCTTTGAAAGGTCTACCTCTTCAGAGACGGACCGGGCGAGTTCAAAAACATAGTCCCCGTTGTAACCGTCGTCGGGAAACGGATAGCCGGGATCCTTAACCTGCTTCCATCGGCTGAAAATGGATTCTCCAAGCAGCCTGATCTGCCGTCCCGCGTCATTGATGTAGAATTCACTGGCAACCTCGTACCCGCAAAAAGAAAAAATTCGACACAAGGTGTCGCCCAGGGCGGCCCCCCTGCCGTGCCCGATGTGGAGCGGTCCGGTGGGATTGGCGCTGACAAATTCCACAACGACCCTGCTCCCCTTTCCGAGTTGGCTTCTGCCGTAATCATTTCCAAGGGTGACGATAGTCCTGAGTTCCTCGTACCATTGTTCGCTTTTGAGGACAAAATTGATAAACCCGGGCCCGGCGATATCCACCTTCTCAAAAACACCTGGGACATCCTGCAATTGATCCTTCAAAACGGAGGCGATCTCTCTCGGGTTCTTTTCCTGGGTTGCACGCAGTGCCATGGGGAGATTGGTGGCAAAATGTCCATGCTCGGCGTTCTTGGGCACTTCTATGACGTAGTCCGGGATGGGGGCTTCTTTTAGCTGTCCTTTTTCAATGGAGTTTTGCAATGTGGTCGCGAGTATCTGTTGTAATTTCTTCTTCATGTGAGGCATCTTTTCCTGGCGTCTTTGATCAAAACAATCCTGTCAGACTATCTGATCTTCACTATGATATCAAGTCAATTGTGATGAAAACTCCAACCGGTTGACACCCCTGTTCGGGGATCCTATGATGCTTTCAAAACAAAGGGAAGAGGCCAGATGGCTTCACGTCGGACTGTTGCCATGTTCACGGTCTCAACCCGGGGAGGGATTCTTGGGTATGAAATTGCTGCTCTGCGTTCTCGGACTCCTGTTGATCATAGAGGGCGTGCCCTATTTCGCTTTTCCGGATCAAATGAAAAAATGGATGTTGCTGGTCCTGGAAATGCCAAGCAGGCGTCTGAGACCCGCAGGCTTTGTGGCCATGGGCCTTGGACTTTTGCTGGTCTACGCATCCAAGTCATAAAATCATTTGACTTTATTCCGGAAGTTGTCTAACGTCCTCTGCTTGAGTGACTTTTTCGAATGTTCCGATTAAACGACTATGACTATGAACTGCCGGCGGAACGTATTGCCCAAATGCCGGCGAATCAACGAGACCATTCCCGCCTGCTATTGTTGGATCGACCGACAAAGGCCATAAGAGATTACCATTTTTATGATCTCCCGGATCTTTTGCTTCCCGGAGATGTGCTGGTGGTCAATGATACCCGGGTGGTTCCAGCGAGAATTTTCGGCCACAAGGAAAGCGGTGGCCGCATAGAAGCCCTGATCATTCAAGACGGAGGAGAGCAGGAGAGGAAAACAAGAAACCGGCTTTGCCTTTTGAAATCCTCCAAGCGCCCTAAGGTAGGGAGCTTTTTGTTTTTTCAAGGGGGGTGGTCAGGGAAGGTCAGGCAGCTCTTCGATAATGGAACCGCTCTGATAACCTTCGGAGGCGAAAAGCCCATTCAGGACCTTCTCAGTGAAAGTGGTCGCATGCCCGTTCCGCCCTATATCAGGCGTGAGGATGATTCCTGTGAGAGCCTTGACCGGCAGCGATACCAGACCGTCTATTCAAGATCCGAAGGAGCTGTTGCAGCCCCCACTGCGGGACTCCACTTTACTGTGGAACTGCTGGAAAAACTGAAAAGGAAAGGGATTGGAGTCGTTCCGGTTACGCTTCATGTGGGGTACGGGACATTCCAGCCGGTACGTACGGAAAATATCAGAGAGCACAAACTGGTGGCCGAGCGTTATATGATCGATTCACCGACTTCGAGGGCCATAGGGACATGCAAGGCTTCAGGGGGACGTGTAATTGCCGTGGGTACGACGGTGGTCAGAACCCTGGAGAGTGCCGCCATGGAGGACGGCCGCGTGAAACCGGGTGAGGGCGGGACCGACTTGATGGTGACCCCTGGTTTTCCCTTCAGGGTGGTGGATGCGCTGATTACAAATTTTCACCTCCCCAAGAGTTCATTGCTCTTTCTGGTGGCTGCTTTTGCCGGCTTGGATTCAATTCGAAAGGCATATTCACTTGCCATAGAAAGAAAATACCGGTTTTACAGCTATGGGGATGCCATGCTGATTCTTTGAAATATCCCCATTGGGCGCGGTGATGACTTTTTGTGAAGGTATCCTATTCGATGAAGGTCTGCTGTTGATCCTTGGAGTTCAAGGTTTTACATAAGAGCCCGGACAACGGGTCACGGCTCGGAGAAATAACCACACGCCGGGGGAGGGTGAGCACACCTGTCTTTATGCCGGTGGGGACACAGGGTACGGTAAAGGCCCTCTGTCCGGAGGAACTCCGGCAGGTAGGGACGGAGGTTATACTCTCCAATACCTATCACCTCTATCTGAGGCCGGGAACCGGAGTTATTGAGCGGTGCGGTGGTTTGCATGAATTCATGGGCTGGGAGGGTCCCATCCTTACGGATAGCGGAGGCTTTCAGGTATACAGCCTTGCAAGACTGCGGAAAATATCCGAAGAGGGCGTCGTTTTCCAGTCCCATCTTGACGGCTCCCGGCATTTCATGGGGCCTGAAGAGTCAATGGATATTCAGAGGGCCCTGGGGTCGGATATCGTCATGGCCTTCGACGAGTGCGTCAGCTATCCGGCCGAATATGAATACGTGCTCAAGTCCGTCCATCTGACCACGCGTTGGGCAAGGAGATGCCTGGAACATTTGGGCCAAAGAGATCAGGCCCTTTTTGGCATCGTGCAGGGAGGGGTCTTCAAAGATCTCAGAGAGATGAGCGTGAGGGACCTGGTGCAGATGGATTTTGACGGGTATGCACTGGGAGGTCTGGCAGTGGGAGAAAACCGTGAAACGAGACTCGACGTCGTCCGTGAAACGAAAAAGATGCTTCCCCCTGACCGGCCTGTCTACCTGATGGGGGTCGGAGCTCCCGAGGACCTGGTTGAATCAGTTTTTCTTGGCGTGGACATGTTTGATTGTGTAATGCCGACGCGAAATGCTAGAAATGGTGCCCTTTTCACTTCACGCGGGCGCATGGTGATCAAGAACGCGCGTTATGCGGATGACCGCCGTCCGGTGGACGAAAAATGTGACTGTTATGCGTGCACGCATTTTTCAAGGGCCTATCTCAGGCATCTTTTCATGGCCAGGGAGCTTTTGGCATACAGGCTCAATACCATTCACAACCTTCGCTATTACATGGGTTTGATGGAGGGAATGAGGAAGGCCATTGAAGCGGATGGCATGGATGTCTTTAGAAAGATGTTTTATGAAACACAGTCGGGAAATCTGGCCGATTAGCTTTTTGGAGAGGCATCAATTACTAAACGGTTTCAGCGCAGAGAGGAGTCCCTGGCAGTTTTTGCGACTGCCAGACGATTCATCGAAATAAAGAGGAGGTTTTGTTATGAATTTTCTTGCACATGCAATGGGTCAAGGCGCATCAGGCGGAGGCGGACAGGGGAGCAGCTTCGGCGCATTCATTCCTCTGATTCTGATGTTCGTGATTTTCTATTTTTTGCTTATTCGTCCCCAGCAGAAAAAGGCAAAGATGCACAAGCAGATGCTCTCGGCAATAAAGAAGGGTGACAAGGTGGTCAGTTCAGGCGGGCTTCACGGCGTCGTGACCGGGCTTGCTGATGATGTGGTCACCATGGAAATTGCACCGAAGATCAGAGTGAAGATTTCCCGAGGATCCGTATCGGGAATCCTGAACAAGGGTGCATAGAGGGAAGTTGTGAAATCCGAAGTTGCGTAAAACGGGTCCCGGAGACGGGCAAACCCTTTTTCTCAGTCGGACTTCAAATTTGATGGAATCGGAAGAAATCCGTCCGCGAGCAGAATGGCGGCTTTTTTTCTGTGATGTCATTTTTCTTATCTTCGTGATTGAGTGCACGCACATTCATTAATGGGAGTAATTCACCGGTGTCAAAGAATCTGGGATTACGGGCTGGAATAGTTGCGGTAGTGGTGGTTGTGGCATTGATTTACCTGGCGCCTTCATTGTCCAGGAACCTTCCTCCGTGGTGGTCAAGTGTCTTACCCAAGGACAAGATCCATCTCGGACTCGATCTCCAGGGGGGGATACACCTGAACCTGGAAGTGGAGGCGGAAAAGGCCGTCGAAAGCAATCTCGAGCGGGTCATCGAAGAACTCAAACATGACCTTCGTAAAAACAAGATCAGGTATCTGGAACTCAAGCGTCTGGGTACGGATGGAATAACCTTGACGCTCATGCGCGATGAGGATGAAAGGACTTTCACGGAGATGTTCAAGGCGGACCAACCGGATTTTGATACTGGAACCCCTATACACGCAGAAGGAAAACTGCAGTTCCACCTGATGCTTCTAAAAAAGGCAAAAGATCGGATTATGCGGATGGCCGTTGAGCAGGCGCTGGAGACCATTCGAAACCGTGTTGACCAGTTCGGCGTCAGCGAGCCCGATATCAGGCCGCAGGAAGGCCACCGCATTCTGATCCAGCTCCCTGGTGTCAAAGATCCGAAGAGGGCAGTGGCGCTGATTGGAAAGACGGCTCTTCTTGAGTTCAAGCTGGTTGACGAAGATCACAGCGTTGATGAGGCCTTGAAGGGGCGTATTCCGCCTGGTGATGAAATTCTCTATGAGATGACAACCGATAAAACGACCGGGCAGAGGAGGAGGACTCCCTTGCTCCTCAAGAGCCGGACGCTTTTCACAGGCGAATACATCACCGATGCCAGGGTGCAGATCGACAGCCGATACAACGAACCCTATGTTTCCATCTCTTTCGATTCCCGGGGGGCAAGGCTCTTTGAGAACATCACCGGGCAGAATATCAAGAAAAGGCTGGCGATCGTGCTGGACAACAAGGTCTATTCGGCTCCTGTCATTCAGGACAAGATCTCCGGCGGGAGGGCACAGATCACCGGGCGCTTCTCCATGGACGAGGCGAGGGATCTGGCCATCGTCCTGAGGGCGGGCGCACTGCCTGCTCCCGTCAAAATCCTTGAAGAAAGGACCGTCGGTCCTTCTCTGGGAAGGGATTCCATCGAGAAGGGTGTCAAGTCTACGATCATCGGGGGGCTGGCCGTGGTCCTCTTCATGGCCGTTTATTACGGTCTCAGTGGTGTTATTGCCAATGTGGCCCTTGTTCTGAACGTCCTTCTGATCATGTCCGGGCTGGCCTTTTTCGGCGCCACCCTCACACTTCCCGGTATAGCGGGTATTATTCTGACCATCGGTATGGCGGTGGATGCCAATGTGTTGATTTTCGAGCGAATCAGGGAAGAGCTCAGGCTCGGAAAGACCCCGAGAGCTTCCATTGAAGGCGGGTACGGCAAGGCCCTGGTGACCATCCTGGACGCCAATGTAACCACATTGATTGCAGCCCTTGTGCTCTTTCAGTTTGGCACCGGCCCGGTGAGAGGATTCGCAGTCACCCTGAGCATCGGTATTATTGCGAGTCTGTTTACAGCGATCTTCGTAACCCGGGTCATTTTTGATTACCTCTATGTGCAGAAGAGAATGAAAAAGATCAGTATTTAGGAAACTGGTTTATGTCGCAAGCGGCAA
Organism: uncultured Desulfobacteraceae bacterium; assembly: GCA_964443285.1. Classification (GTDB taxonomy): domain Bacteria; phylum Desulfobacterota; class DSM-4660; order Desulfatiglandales; family Desulfatiglandaceae; genus CAYUCJ01. The sequence goes on from CAYUCJ010000100.1 coordinate 6,961, forward strand.
TCTATCGGGAACGAAGAGGAAGCGAACCTGACAATCTTTTTCAAATGCTTTCTAATCACTCCGGAGGGGATGGACGCCGATTTGGGGTTCAGAGTTGCGCCATAAAAGCGCGTAGGGCCTGGGGGGCGTGAATCCCAAATAGTCGTCCATGTAGAAGTGAGTTGCAAGTGCACTATGAGAAAGCACATGAAAAAAATTCTCAGATCCACTTCCTTGGGCCCGGATGAAAAAGCGACTTCGTCGGAAGTTCAAAGAAAGGCTGGAGTAACAAATGCAATTTATTAAGCCGGATATCAACATCGATTTTGTGGGCAAGCGAAACATAGCGTTTCTCTTTTCAGGTGCCCTGATCATTCTCACGATTCTTCTGCTCGTGTGGCGAGGCGGCCCGAACTACGGCGTGGATTTTACAGGCGGTGTTTTGATACAGGTGAAGCTGGATCAGATCCACTCTCCCGCTGAAATCAAGAAGGCCCTCAAACCCATTGACCTTCAGGACAGTATCATCCAGCAGTTTGGTGAAAAGGCTGCTGACGAATTCCTTATCAGGGTCCGGCAGACCAAGCTCGAGCTGACCGGGCTCAGTGACAAGGTAAAAGCGGCACTGGTTTCGACATTCGGGAAGGGGGTAGACATCAGACGTGTGGAAATGGTGGGGCCCAAAGTAGGAAAAGACCTCAGGCAAAAGGCGTTGTTTGCCATCTTCTACGCCATTCTCTTCATAGCCATCTACATTTCCGGACGCTTTGAGCTCAAATGGATGATGTCCATCGTCATGGCCCTGTCCCTTGCCTTCGTCGTCTATCTGACCTCCAGCTTCGGTATGCCTGTGACCTGGCTGATCGTCATAGCGTTGCTGGTTACCCTGGGCCTATGCTGGTTCCTGAATCTGAAATATGCCCTTGGGGCCGTTATTGCCCTCATCCATGACGTCACGATCACCGTAGGCGCCTTCGCCCTTACGGATCGGGAAATTTCACTTGCCATCATAGCGGCCTTTTTGACTATCGTGGGCTATTCGCTGAACGATACCATCATCGTCTTCGACCGAATCAGGGAGAATGTGCGACGTTTCAGAAGACGGCCCTTCCAGGAAGTCATGAATGCCAGCATCAATGAAACCCTGAGCCGGACCATTCTCACTTCCTCGACGACCCTGGTGGTGGTGGCCGCCCTCTTTTTCTTGGGTGGTGGCGTGATCCATGATTTTGCTTTTGCCATGCTTGTGGGCATTCTTGTGGGGACCTATTCGTCCATTTTCGTGGCCAGCCCAATCCTTCTCATGTGGGAGGGAAAGATAGCCGGGACCGCTCCGAAAAAGGGAAGCACCCTTAACAAGAGGCATGCGGAGGGCTCCTGACACCAATCGGCGTTCATGCGGTGCCGGCGTTGCCTCGGTGGGCGGCTCCTCGATCCAGGGTGCTGTAAGCCTCCGTTGTCTGCTGCCGGCCGCCCGGTTACCATCTTGAATGTAAAATGGAACGAGTGACTCTCTCAAAGGTCGTCATGCGTTGAGCTACGGGATAAGAAAAAAAAAGAGCGCTTTTGCAAGATTGGCTTCCTGGCTGTTCGTCATGTTCTTTCTGGCAGCCCTGGGGACGGCCGGGTGGGCCTATTATCAACTGTATATCGTTTCCCCCCGGCTGGCCTCCGTCCTGGTGAGCGTCAACGGAGAACAGCGGGAACTCCTCTCAGGCGACCACCTCGCCTTGCATCCCAAAGATCGCGTCAAGATCCTTGACATCTCCACCAACGTTCCTCTTGATTTATATGTCCGGCTGGTCTCGCCCGGTTTTGACGCGGGCGCGCTCAGATTCAAGGAATGGCCTATCCTGCGCCTCCTGCCGGGGCAGAATATGTTTGAGGCTTATCATTTCCCGGTCAGAATCAAGTATCGAAACCGCGAGCTTGGTTCTTTTACGCTGGATGTGAAACCTCACGTGGATGACTGGCTCGACAAGGCGGAAAGGACCATCGACAAGAAACTCAGGTTGTCCGTTTTGGAGAAGGCGTCCGCCATGTTTCCGGACGAGCCCAGGTTGAGACAGCGGCTGCTGGATGAATACAAGGCCCAGGGCCGATGGAAAAGCGTTGCCGCGATGCTTGAAAAGATGGCAGGTAAGAGCAATGACAGGGCCGCACTCAAGACCCTTTTGGCGTCCTACAGGGCGACCGGCAACAGCGATGGCGTCATTTCGGTGCTCAAGAGGTTTGTCGCCATGGATCCGAAGGGTCTGGAGACAAGACTCCAGCTGGCAGAGGAGTTCGAAAAACAGAAAAAACTGGGATCTGCTGCGAGAGAATACGAGGCGGCGCTGGAGGTCGCCTCCGGAAAAGAAAAACTGCCTCTCTATGACAAGCTCGGATACCTCTGGA
>CAYUCJ010000101.1:0-9301 GCA_964443285.1 uncultured Desulfobacteraceae bacterium
GACAGGTGGCATCCATTCAATCAGATTGATCGGACTTGGAATCCCTTGCCCGGATACTGGCCTTGAACCGCTCCCAGAAATCCTTGTCAGTGTCCTGCCAGGCGGCACCCCATCTCCTTTCAAAGTAGGAGGTGGGGAGCTTCTGCTGCCATGCCTCCCAAGGGTCCTTTTTTGCGGCCTTCGCACGTAGAACATCGGCTAGAAAATCTGCGATTCGTGCTATCTCCTCCTTCGGAATATAGCTGGCGGCTCCCTCTTTGATGGATTTGACGAGATTGTCCGGTGTAAAGGCATGGGCGGTGAGCATCACAGCGGGGACACCTCTTCGTGCGGCTATTTCCAGGAGTCCATATCCGTTAACTCCCATAATATCCAGTATTGCCGCATGAAATTCCCGGGTCTCCAGAAGTTCTTTGGCCTCCTCGAAATTCGAGGCCTTTGCGATCTCACACATGGGCAGCACCTCTTCAAGTGTGGCCAGCACATCCGGTTCGTCGTCCACGATGAGGACTTTCTTGCCCTCCAGCAACTTGCTCTCTGACATGGTCCTATCTCCTGCTGTATTTCTGCTAATTAAGGCCCAGTTCCGACCACCGTCCCTTAACCTTCTCGACGAGGTCGGGATCCAGTTCGATGGGGATAGGTTTTTCTTTCCAGTCGTAGGGAATCGTTGCATCCAGGAGGAGTCTCCCGGTTATTTCTCTGGAATCCAAGGGCAGTGAGGGGTCCAGTGGGGTGGATCTTCCCCGCTTGATCACCTGCGACCGGTTGGGCTGAAACCGGAAACTGAGAGCGTACATAACCCGCGGGATGTCCCAGGGGTCGATGTCTTCGTCTACCACGATGACGGTCTTTAGCCCATAGGCTCCCATCTCCGTTGAAATGGCGGCCGTGAGGACCTGATCGGCGTGTCCCGGATACATCTGCTTCACGGAAATGATGGCCAGGAACCTTCCGGATCCTTCAGGCGGACAGTAAACGGCCTTGATACCGGGAATCTTCATGGTCACCAACTGCTGCCACAGCGTGGCGCCGTAGGTGAGGGCCATGGTCATGTGGGTATCCGTAACTGCTCTCCCTACCGTAGTGCCCCAGAATATAGGGTTGTTCCTGTAGGTCACGCATTTGACATCGATAAAATTCCGCGGGTCCGTGCCGACGCCGGAATAATAACCCGTGTATTCACCGAAAGGACCTTCTTCCATGAATTTGTTCGCATCCACTTCTCCTTCCACAACGATTTCGGCGGTGGCCGGAACGGGAAGGTCATTGGTCTCGGCCTTGACCACCTCTATGGGTTCGCCGCGGATGGAGCCGGCGAAATTATATTCGGATTCGAATGCCGAGAGGCGTGCCGCCCCCATGAGGAAGAGCAGGGGATCACATCCCACCACCACACACACCGGCATGGGCTTGCCCATAGCTTGGTATTTTTTGAGCATGATGTCGGAATGCTTGCCCTTGATGAACTGGGTGCCCAGGTGGTTCTTGTCGAGCAACTGGAGCCGGTAGGTCCCGATATTGACCCACTCGGAGTCCGGGTCCCTGGTCACGACGAAATGGGCCGTGCCGAAAAAGCGCCCACCATCCAGGGGATAGAATTTCGGTGCCGGGAATCTAAAGAGGTCGATGTCATCTCCCGTCATGATGTTTTCTTTGCAGGGGGCGTCGTCCACATACTTGGGCGGAATGCCATTGTCGTGCTTGTCCACCCATACCCTCATCAGGTCCACAAGGGTTGAATTTCTGGGCTCCCCCATAATCAGGGAAAGCCTCTGCGTGGTGGTGCAAACGCTGGTAATCACGGGCGACTTGTAGTGCTTCACGTTTTCAAACAGGAGAGCCGGTCCTTGTTCTTCTTCATTCAGCTTGGCAATGTGGGACAGTTCCAGGTTCCAGTCCACTTCCGCCTTGATACGCTTCAGCATCCCTTCCGCTTCTGCCTGGGCGACAAAATCTCTCATGCTTTTCATAGATCTGCTTCCTCCTTTTGAAATGAAAGTCATTTGCTTGATCTATTGATATTTATACAAAAAGTGTCTATCGATTAATCTACGAAATCTTGATCCGCTTCATGGCTTGATCCATGAGGAGCTGGAAGCCGCTCTTTTTTCCAATGACCGATTTCTTTTCTTTTTGACTCCACACCGTTTCCGGACGGGCCTGCACGATGCATACGTTTTCCGGAAAAGGAATATCCTTGTCGATGGCCCATTCGATATCCATTGGGCGAGCGTAATGGCCTTCGATTTGTTTTCCCATGATCACGAGTTGTTTGATCTCCTGGTCCTCCATGCAGCATTGGGTCTGCAGATCTGGATTCACATCCCGATCGATAGTTTCGCACTTTTGAGGGTCATAGACGCATTCGATGTGCTTTCGGGATATGGTCTTATCGCTGATTTCCATAATGACCTTGTCCACGACAAACTTGTCAGGGGTCACGGAGCCTGAGACAACGGTTTCACCTAATCCCCAGCTTCCCTCGATGACGACCTTGGACGGGTCTCCGTTGGTGGGGTTCAAGGTAAACATGACGCCGGCGGCCTTTGCGTTCACCATTTTTTGAACCCCTACACTGATGAGGACCTTTTCGTGGGGAAAGCGATTCCTCACCCGGTAGCTGATCGCCCTTGCCGTAAAGAGGCTGGCCCAGCATTTCTGCACCCTGTCTATGATCCGATCTTTTCCTTCGATCCAGAGGTAGGTGTCCTGCTGCCCGGCAAAACTTGCCGTGGGCAGGTCCTCGGCCGTGGCGCTGGATCGGACCGCCACAGGTGTTTCTTTCAGGTTGCTTTTCTTGCAAAGACGGGAATAGGCTTGTTCGACGGCCCTCTTGATATCGTCCGGCATGGAAGCATTCCTGATAAGATCCTGTGCCTCCTTTGCCGCACGGCTGAGTGCTTGCATATCATCGGTATTCAGGTCCGAGAAGAGTTTGAAAATCTCTCCTCCTATCCCGGACCTGGAGATAAATTCCAGGTAACTCTCCGTGGTGACGGCAAATCCGGGCGGCACCCGGATGCCGGCCCTGATCATTTCTCCGAGATTGGCGTTCTTGCCGCCCACCTGCTGAATGTATGACTTGTCAATATCTTCAAAATTCAGGGTAAACTCCATTTTCTTCATCCTCTGGGCCGGCATGGAGGCGAAGGAGGCCTCTACCAGCCCCCTTCGCCTTTTGCAGCCGAAAAACACACGTTCAATGCCCTGGTGACGGGTCGGAAAGGGCTAGGCCCTCTTGACGATGATGACAACCCCAGTGTCGCCGTCAACCCTGACGGTATCCCCGGTCTTGATGACCGAGGTGGCGATCCCCGTTCCCGTGACCGAAGGAACGCCGTATTCCCTGCACACGATGGCCGCGTGGCTGGTGAGCCCCCCGATGTCGGTGACGGCCGCCTTGATCTTTGTAAAGACCGGCGCCCACGAAGGATTGGTGGAGGGGCAGACCAGAACTTCTCCGGGCTGGAGATGCACAATGTCCTTGAGGCGCTTCAAGACGCGAGCCGGACCTTCCGTGACCCCGGCCGAGGAAGCGAAACCCTTTACCTGTGAGACATCTTCGGCCTTCACCTCTCCCATGCCCTCCAGCCATTCCTTTACCCTGTCGGTGGTGACACCCCAGAGCATGATGGTAAAGGGCTCAGCAACTTCCTTGGGGGGAATGCCAAGGGCCGGGCTGGGATTCCACTGTGCCGCCGCTTCCAGGATAGCCCTCCTCTTCTTTGCCTTGGCCTTGTAGTAGCTTCCTCTAATGGGGATATCCACCCCCAATGCCCAACCTGTGGCCACTTCCGTCAGGATCTCGGGCACCTCGTAGCGATTGAACATGAAGATGTCGTCCGGCTGGTCCAGCATTCCATTGTCGACCAGAACATTCCCCAGTTCCCTGATCTTGGCGAACCAGATGGTGTGGAGCCAGTGTTCAACCCAGAAAAGGTGATCTTCGGCATAGCGGTAGATGGTCCTGATGGTCTTGTAGGCATCATCATAGGCTTTCCGGTCCTCGTCGGTCGTGATCAGATCACGGTACTTGGCCACGATCTCGTCGCGTTGTGTATTGATTTCATCAAGGGCACGCTCAATGGTTTCGCCCTTTTCGAGCCGTTCCACGTAGCCCTTTATGTAACTGAAGGGGATGTCCAGGTTGGTGAGCCAGCTCCCCTCGTGGTGGAACCAGCCGCTGCCGCAGGAGACGAAAAACCAGGGGTCCTTGGATTTCTCAAACTCCTGGAGCCAGTTTTTTCCGTCAGCGCTCTGGTCGAGCCGGGCAATCTTTTCATGAGCTGAAGCGTTCGACTTGAGGACCTCCGACACGGTTCCGGAGGCGTGGGCGAGCTTGGCGAGCCTGCAGAGTTCTTCTTCGGGCCTGAACATGGAGACATAGGCGCCGGCAACCATCTTTCCGATGGCGCTCTCGCTGATGCCCGGAAAGAGCTTCCTGGTCACATCCCCGAACATGAGGTAGGCCAGGTAGGTCAGGTTCAGCATTTCAAAATGATACTGCCAGCCCTTGATCATCAGATTGGCGAGCTTGTCGAAGGAGGACATGAGGTCGTAGGAGGCGTAGTAGCCCCTGGGCGCAGGCAGTACCTGGTCTTCGGGAACGAACTTCGGCAGCTCTTTCGGGACCTCCACTGCTGCCATCTCGTTGCCCAGGGCCTTGAACTTGGTCAGCCATTTGTCCCAGAGTTCTTCGTAGTGCTCAAACACGTAAAAGACGCGCTTCTCGAAAAGCGCCGCCTTTTCTCCGATGATTTCATCAGGTGGAGGTGCTATGGCGCAGATGTACATGTAACACCCGACCATTCTCTGGGCAATGCCCTGGGCCGGGGGGATACAGAAGACCCTGGTAGTGTACTGGGAGAGTGAAATCTGCCAGGCCTCCTGGAAAATCTGATCCAGGGGCGGCATGGGTTCCGGCGCGTGGATTTTGTCCAGATACCAGAACTGGCTGCTTTCCCACTCTTTCCTGTCGTCCGAGAAGAGATAGTGGGAAGGATACATTTCCTCCCACCCCTCAAGCTCCGGCGGGACCTGAAACGCGTGCGGATCCGGAAATCTTCCTGCTCTTTCCTCTGCCATCTTCAATCCTCCTTGTAATGTTGGTGGTTGATAAGGATATTCATGAGGCTAACATATCGAAATTGCAGTTGAAATCATCCTGACACGTTTCGGTTCAGGACAGGTGATAGGGTGCTGGTGTACGGCGACGCACAATAGAGTGTCAGATCAGATAATCCGTATCATGGACGGTAAAAAATGGTCTGTCAATTTCATTTTCCTTATGGTATCCATAACTATGGTTTATGGATAGAACAGCTCCATAAATTTTGTTTAGAAATTAGGGACGGGCCATAGACATGATCAACCTCCACCACCTCAGGATCTTCCATATGACCGCCAGGCATCTCAGCTGTACGGCGGCCGCCGAAAGGCTTTGCATTACTCAGCCGGCCGTGACAGCACAGATCAAGCGATTTGAAGAGCAATGCAGCCTGAAGCTTTTTAAAAGAAAGGGCAGAAATATCTTCCTGACCGACGAGGGCAGGGCGCTCTTCGATTATGCGGAGAGGATCTTCGCGTGCGAAAAGGAGCTTGAAAATGTTCTCGAGGAGATGCGGGATTTGAAGCGGGGTGTGTTGTGTTTGGGGACCACCAAGACCTATGCGCGTTACTTCATGCCCTTTCTGGTGTCAAATTTCCACGAGGCCTATCCCCATATCAAAATACACCTGGACGAGGGCAGTTCCGCGCACATGATCCAGACCCTGGTGGACCTAAAGAACGAGGTGGCAGTTATCGCCACGGCAGAAGAGAACCCGGATGTGCGCTTTATACCCTTCAGTCAGGAGGAACTGGTGGTGATTCTGGCCCCTGACCATCCCTTTGCCTCAAGAGATACGATTTCCGTCAAGGAGTTGGCCGGGGAGCCCATTATCATGAAGGAGATGGGTTCGGGCACACGGAAAAAGGTGAGCGCGCTCTTCGCCCAGAACCGGTGTATTCCCGAGATCCTGATGGAGACAAGCAATGCGGAATTCATCAAAGAACTCGTCCATCGCGGGGAGGGCGTTTCGTTCCTTGTGCGGGAAGCCGTTTCAATTGAACTCCATGAAAATAGGCTGGCGACCGTTCCCCTGGAAGGGCCCACGATCCATCTGGATGTGAGCATCGCCTACCTGAAAGACGAGCACCTCAGCCTCCCGGCCCAGGCCTTCGTGGATATTCTCCTGAAGATTGCCCAGGAGGAGCCGGGAAACGGATTGCGGGAAATCATGGCCCGGGTCTTTGAGCACTGGAAATGAGGCTTTTCCTATGGCCCATTGGCAAACTCCCGCTATGCTGGATTCGGAGCACAAAAGTTATGCTGTAATCTAGCGGCGAAGAATTCAGAAGTCAGAATACAGAATAAGGGTTTCGCCTATGGCTCAACGAAGAGGACAGGTCTGTTGGATCGAAGCGATATCAGAATGCTTCTGACACCTGACTCCTGAATACTGCCCCCTCCTTTTCGTGTACCGTCACCGGGTATGGCCCCTTATGAGGGTGGATAAACCTGATTCTCTTACGGTCAGGCCCTGTTTAGCAGCATCTCACGCATCATCGATGATGCCAGCTCTGCAAAGGCGGGATCGTTGATGTGGCAGTTCACCTCCAAGACATGTACTTCGGGGGCCAGGTCCTCCTTCAATTTTTCTATGAAGGCATCACGCATTTCAGGGTCGTAGAGCGGCCCCCCTTTCCGGTCGGCCTCTGACCAGCCGCCCAGAGGGATGATCAGTCTGTTGGTGGAGGGGCCCCGGTTCAGTTTTCCGCTCAGCTGTCCCGCCAGGCTCAGCGTCTCTTCCAGGTTGAGGCGGACGGCGGAGCGGAAATCATAGAAAAAGACCTTCCGGTCCCTGAACTCCGGGGGGACGGTCTGCCTGGTAAATTCCAGGACGGCGCAGTCGAGGCCGCCGGGGACCACCAGCCGTGGTACGTTTCTGCCGTTGATCGGTTCCAAGCGCAACGGCCCGATCCCCTTACAGTAGCCCCCCTTCAGTTCGTCGGCCAATTCGTGGGTAGCCAGGTCCAGGATCCCGTCGAAGCAGCCCTCCCTGGCAAGTTCTTCCATGGCATTTCCCCCGGTACCGTTGGCGTGGAAGGGAACCACTTCATAACCGAGCCCTTCCAGGTGTCCTCGGATCTGTTCGGCGGCCCGGGTGATGAACCCGAACATGGTGAGCGCAATGCGTTTCTTGCTGTAGGGACTTTTCCAGTCGCTCTCCGCCATGGCGCACACCGCGGCCGCACCCTTGTCCAGAACGGCCCCGGTCAGGCTGTTGACGCCCATGATGTCCGTGACGCTGTGCATCATGGTGATGTCCTTGGTGCCCACGGTCGCCGACATGTCCCGGGAGGCCACCGTGGAGATCATCACCTTGGGGATGCCCATAGGAAGGGTGTGCATGATGCGCGTGCCCAGGTGGGTGCCCGTGCCGCCGCCCGCGGAGACAATCCCGTGAATCCCGCCCTGGTCAAAAAGTTTCTTGACCAGGGTCCTCGCTGCCGAGATGACGGCCCGGATCATCTCATCACGGCCTTTGGCCGCAAGATTCTTCCCGAGAACGACCTCAGAATAGAGGTCATGGTCGGGAGGGAACGGGGAGGGCCTTGCCGTCCCGATATTGATGGTCAGGGCCCTGAATCCTCGCACCTCGATCTGTCGCTTCAGGAACAGGTGCTCCTCGCCCTTGGAATCAAAGGTCCCCACAACGGCGATGGTCTTCTTCATTTTGAAGGTATCCTTTCAACGAAATAATCATATTTTATAAAATATCCGAAGCATATTGTGACATTCGGGGAATGGAAGAAAACCCTTGAACCCCATCATTATTAAAGACCGAGCTGGGTCTTGAACAGATCGACAGAGCGGATTTTGATGTCCAGGAGTTCCGCGATCTTGTACTTGGCCGTGATACCCTTGGGGCCGCCTGCAATGGATGTGACGGTGCCGATACCGAGATCCTTTCTCAGTTCGCGCATGATCTCTTCATTGGTCAGGTTAAAGGCATCCACCCCGAGTTTATCCGCCACGTACGCTTTGGCTTCCCCGATTTTCATTTTCCGGGTCATCTGCATCCATGCCACCAGATCTCCGGCGGTTCGAATGCCTCCCATGCAGGATGCCATGATATGGGCGATGGACATTCCAAAAGGGTCTCCCACCCCAATCTACAACCCGTCGGCCTTTCCGATCTGAACCAGGGCCTTGGAAACCCTCGTGACCGAATCGATGGGAGGTTGCTCCATCATGGGAACGCCGCAAACCCCCATGCCCACGTTGGCATGAATGGGAATGGTTGAGGCTTTGCCGGCTGCCTTCAGGAAAGTGACCGCCCGCGAGAGGTTCCAGGGGAGAGACTCCCTGGTGCTGGTGTTGATGGCCAGGCCGAAGATATCGGCACCGGCGTCTTCCACCGCTTTCACCTGATCCTGGGGGTATAGACCGGCCAACCGCTTGCCTTTGTACGTCACCTCCCCATGCATCCCGAGAATGAATTCCCCGGAGCCACCCATGAGAATTGGGAGGTCCGGCTCAGAACCCTTCAGCTCTTCCACGGCATTGAGGGCCGCAAGGAAATCCGCGTCACCGGCCGAACCGCTGGTGTCGAAATTCAGTCCCTCCAGACCGACACCCGCCAGCTTCCTGCCCACAAAGACCATGTCTTCCGTCAGCATCCTTGCGGCCTTCTCCTGGCTCTCACGCGCTTCCGCGATCTTACCCAGGGGCATCAGCTCGGAGGCGTTGGGGCAGGGTCCGTCGGGCTGGAAATAGAGCCCCATGTTGGGCTGCGCCCCGTACCAGAAGGGTACCGTGGTGGCCTGGGAGATGTTGTAGTAGTCGCCGGCTTCATAATTGATGACGGACTTGACCGGCTTGTAGCTGTAATCGCTGTGCCCCATGGAGGTGGTATCTGCACCGCAGGCGCGCTCATAGGTCAGCACGGCCTGCAGGCGGCTCATGGGTGTGCCCACGCCTCCGCCGTCCTGTCCTGAATAAAAGGCCATGGTGCAGCCGTCATCGGTGCTAATCACCTCTTCTCCCGGGTTTACGCTCACCACTCTCGATGGTTCGGCTATGATGTCAAACAACTGCTGCTGCTCTTCCGAATCAAGCACCGGGATGGAACCGCGCTGGGCCGCATCCTCGGTCCCGGCTTCGATATCACTCCTGACCTTCTTTTCCGACAGCCACAGACGCTCGCCGTCACCCATGCGGGTTAAGACTTGCTTGTTCATCCTATACCTCCTG
>CAYUCJ010000102.1:0-2663 GCA_964443285.1 uncultured Desulfobacteraceae bacterium
TTGTCCCGTCGTAGCCTTGGCGTAGACTGAAGATAGGGCAAAAGGGGGCGTTTTGAAACTGGCTCCAGGTTTTTCTTGACCAAATCCCAATCAAAAACTATACCGGTCACGAATGGAGGAGGCTATGAAAACACCAAAGGAATACCTTATTTTTCCGCTGGATGTACCGTCCTACGATGAGGCCATGCGATATGTGGAACTTCTGAAAGACCATGTGGGCCTTTTTAAAGTCGGCCTCGAGCTTTTCATCAGCCAGGGACCTGCTATTCTGAAGGCCATCTCCGCGGCCGGCTCGCCCGGGATCTTCCTCGATCTCAAGCTCCATGACATACCCGTCACGGTCTCCAGGGCCTTCCTGGCCGCATGCCGCTACAATCCCACGTTCGTGACCGTCCACTGTGACGAGGGCGAAGGGGCGTTGAGGGCCGTCACGGAAAACAACCCCTTTAACACAAAAATCCTGGCGATTACCGTCCTGACAAGCCTCCACAGCGAAAACATGGCGTACATGGGCTATGATCCGAAATTTCAAAACCACGCACTCGGGCTGGTTCTCCTCAGAGCCAGGGTGGCAAAAGAAGCGGGCTGTCACGGGGTCGTCTGTTCAGGGCAGGAAGTGGCCGCTGTCAAGAAGACATTCGGCCGCAAACTGTTGATCGTCGCTCCCGGGATTCGCCCGGCATGGGGCAAGATCGCGCACGACGATCAGGCGCGCATCGTCACACCCGCGAGGGCGGTTAGAGATGGTGCCGACTACATTGTCGTCGGGCGTCCCATCCGGGACGCTGCCGATCCCCCGGAGGCGGCAAAGCGCATAGCTGAAGAGATCGGCTCAGCCCTTTGAGGTGATCTTTTCGCGGGGTATGGCCATCAGTGTCACGAGGGCCTTCGCCACCCCAAACTCCTCCCCTCCCCTCTGGTCGAAGACCGCGGACTCCGCGATGATGATCTGGCTCCCTTCCCTGATGACTCTCGACTTGCAAACCAGGGAGGTCCCATGGGCGGGCCTGAGAAAATTGATCTTGAATTCGATGGTGAGGATCTGAAAGCTTGCCGCCACGGTGGTAAACGCCGCATACCCTGCGGTGTGATCCGCCATGGTCGCCATCACGCCGGCGTGAATGAACCCGTCCTGCTGCCGGTGCACATCTTCAATGCGAACCGTTGATCGGAAACTGCCCTTTGCCACCACTTCCCCTTCAAAGCGACAGTAAGCGATGAAACCGCGCGCGAAATCTTTTTCCAGGAAACCTTTTCTTTCTGCTGTTATATCCCCGCTCATAATCTTCCTCGCTTGAATATCATAACTTGAATTGTTCCGCCATTTGCGACATGACCGGGTTCTTAGTACAAACTGGAGCTTTTTTCAAGCGTCCGGATTACCCGCATGGGATCTTTTTCCAAGCGTTATGGTTTGACATGCAAACCCAGCTGGTTGTAGGATACGTCAACAGGTACCTGGTAGGGTTTTTTCATTACAACGTCCATTTCAGAGGAGGTTTTCTGGCCAGGCGCAGGTATCAAATAAAGGTAGACGACCTGGGACGGCTGCTTGTGTACATGCTGGGACACAAACCGGCGGAATTCGGCCTTGTGCCGTCCCCTGAGGGCTTTGTTCCCCTCAAAGAGCTGCTGAAGACCATCCGCGAGGAACCCGGCTGGCGTTACGTACAACAGTCCCACATCAATGAGGTGCTCCTGGGAAAGGATCGTTTTCTTTTTGAAGTTAATGGGAATCGAATCAGGGCCGTTGATAGAAAATGGGAACAGGATTTTGAATTCCCGAGAGCGTCTTCTCTCCCGAAGACCCTGTTCACCGCCGTCAGGCGAAAGGCACACCGGGCTGCCATGGAAAAAGGATTGAAATCCCCTGCCGGGAGATACCTGATTCTTTCCCCGGACGAGGAGATGGCTTTAAAGATTGGAAAACGACGCGATCCCCAACCGGTGCTCCTCCGCGTGGAGGCGGAAAAGGCCGGCAAAGAAGGGGTTTCCATCCATCCCTTTGATACCCTTTTTTTGTGCGAGAAAATCCCTACCAGGTATATTCACGGGCCTCCGGTGTCAAAGGAAACCCTTGCAGCCCCTGCTGAAACAGCGTATAAACTCGAAACACCCGGCACCTTTCCGCTCGATTTGGCCAGGGACCCGGATCCATACCGAAGGGCCCGGGGACGAAAGCAGAAAGGCTGGAAAGAGGCTGCCAGAAAAACGAGGAGAAACAGGAAAGGTTGAGTGGCATCGATAGCATTCTTGAAAGGTTTTTTTATCCCCGAAATGTTGCTGTAGTGGGTGTATCTCCTGAGGAAAGCAACCTGGGAAAAAATATCGTGAAGAACCTCCTTTCTTTCGGTTTTCGGGGAGAGATCATTTCCATCGGATTAAGGGAAGGGGTGGTCTTCGGACAGCGGATACTCCGCTCCCTCGAACAGATAGACCATCCCGTCGACCTGGCGGTTCTTCTGACCCCGGCGAAGACCATCCCCGGGCTTCTTGATCAATGCGGAAAAAAGGGGATCCGGCACGTGGTGATCGAGTCAGGCGGATTTTCGGAATTGGGTGAGGAGAGCCTTCCCCTTGAAAAGGCTTGTCTTGAAGTGGCCGAGAAGCATCAGATCCGCTTCATCGGCCCAAACGGAATAGGGGTCACCAACCTGGACCAC
>CAYUCJ010000102.1:2763-6962 GCA_964443285.1 uncultured Desulfobacteraceae bacterium
TTGCCTCGCGTTCAGACAAGCCCATCCTGGTCCACAAGTCCAACCGTTTCAAAGCCAGTGCCAGCATAGCCCATTCGCACGCCGCGGCCCTGTTTGCCGACGACCAGCTTGTAGACCACGCGCTGGAACAGGCCAATTGCGTTCGTGTGAACACCATGGACGATGCCATGGACTACATCAAGATCCTCACTCTGCCCCCGCTCAAGGGCAACAGGCTCGCGGTCGTTTCCCGCTCCGGAGGGCACGCGGTGATTGCGGCGGATGCCTGCGCCCACTACGGTTTTGAACTTCCGCCCTTTCCAAAGGATTTTCTGGGAAAAATCGAAAGCCATTTCAGGGCCAATGTGATCCGGCTTCAAAATCCCCTGGACCTGGGTGACCTCTTCGATCTCGGGTTCTACGAATTCATCGTGGAGGAGATGCTCAAACGTGATGATGTGGATGGGGTTCTCCTGGGTCATGGCTACCACGTGGGTTTCGAGCAGAAAGACTCGCGCATGCTGATTCATAGAGTCAACCAGCTCATTGACCGGTATCAGAAACCCGTGGCGGCGGTGATCTTTACCGAAGCTGTTGAAATCGACTACCTGAAGAGACACTCGCGGCTACCGATTTTCACGGCACCGGAAAACGCCATGCGGGCCTTTCACCTCTCCCACCGGTGGGCGTCCAGGCTGCAGGCAGAAAGCACGGATGAACCCTTAGAAGGGCTTGACACGAAAAGAGCCTCCCTTATCCTTAAGAAGGGAGCAGGAAGAGGATTTCTCCACCTTGACGAATCCATTGAATTGATAAAGAGCTATGGATTCCCGGTCCCGGAATACCGCCTGATCAGGAACCCGGAAGGGGCCGTAGACGCATGGCGTATGATCAGCAGGCAGGTAGCCTTCAAGATCAACCGTCCACACCTCTCCCACAAGACCGAACGTGGAGGAATTCTGTTGGGCCTCAACACTGAAAAAAAGGTCGTGAAAGGGTTCGAAGCCATGAAGGCCCGGTTCCAATCGGATGACCTGGAAATCCTGGTTCAACCCATGATGGAGGCCGGCCGGGAGATCATTCTGGGCGGCAGGCAGGACCCCGTGTTTGGCCCCGTGATCGTGTTCGGGCTGGGCGGCATATTTGTTGAGGCCCTGGGGGACGTGGTCTGGCGCGTGGCACCCATCCACAGGCATGAGGCTTCAGCCATGATACAGGGGATCAGAGGAAACAAGATCCTCACAGGCATCCGTGGTGAAAAGCCGTGCGATCTCGGTGCCCTTGAAGACCAGCTGCTTCGTTTGTCACGGCTGTTGGAGGACTTTCCAGTTGTCCGGGAGATTGACATCAATCCCGTCAAGGTCCTGAGCGCCGGCCAGGGGGCCGTTGCACTGGATGCCAGGGTTATCCTGGGCGAATCGGAGTGAGTTATGTGGTCCAGATTAGCCATACAAACGGATCTCTATCAGCTGACCATGGTGGGAGGGTACGTCCGGGAAGGAAAAACGGATCAATGGGCAAACTTTGACTATTTTTTCCGGAAAATACCGGATGACGGCGGCTATTGCGTTTTAGCCGGTCTCTCTGACGTGATCGACTATATCAGGGATCTCAGTTTCAGCCGGGAAGATCTCACCTACCTGGACAGTCTGAACATCTTTTCAGGAGAATTGCTGGCCTACCTGGAAAACTTCAAGTTTACCGGTGACCTTTTTGCCATTCCGGAAGGGACGGTGGTCTTTCCCCACGAACCTTTGATCAGGGTAACAGCACCCCTTCCCGAGGCTCAGCTCATCGAGAGCACCCTGCTCAACGTCATGAATTATCAGACCCTCATCGCAACCAAAGGGTCCCGTCTGCGATGGGCCGCCCATGGGGAACCGGTCATTGATTTCGGCCTGCGGAGGGCGCACGGTCCCAATGGAGCCCTGATGGCTTCCCGTGCGGCCTATATCGGCGGTGTGGAGGCCACATCGAATGTGCTTGCCGGGATGCTTTACGACATACCCATTCGGGGTACTCACGCCCATTCCTGGGTGGAGAGTTTTCCCAGTGAACTGGACGCCTTTCGAGCCTATGCCGCGGTTTACCCCCAGGCCTGTCTCCTCCTCGTGGACACCTACGACACTCTCAGGAGCGGTGTTCCCAATGCGATCCAGGTGGGCCGCGAGCTGAGGGAAAAAGGGTATGAATTGATGGGCATCCGCCTGGACAGCGGCGACCTTGCCTATCTCAGCAAGGAGGCACGGGTTATGCTGGATGAGGCGGGTTTACCCGACGCGGTGATCGTGGCATCCAGCGACCTGGACGAGTGGCTTCTCGAGAGCCTCAAGAGGCAGGGAGCACGGGTGGATATCTGGGGGGTGGGCACACGGTTGGTCACCTCCTATTCATCGCCCGCTCTGGGCGGTGTCTACAAGCTGACGGCAATGGATGAAAACGGGAAAACCATGCTGCCCAAGATCAAGCGATCCGACAACCCTGAAAAGATCACCAACCCCGGTTTGAAGAAAGTCTACAGGATGTTCGACCAGAGGGAAAGAATGCGGGGGGACGTCCTGTTTCTCCAGGACGAAGAGGTGGTGTCGGGCACCCGCTTCCGGGCCTATCACCCCATGTATTCACATGTGGTCAAGAGCTATCCCAAGGCATTCCGGATGGAAGAACTCATGGTGCCCATTTTCCAGAAAGGCAACCTGGTCTATGAAAGCCCTTCCGTTCACCGGATCCGGGAAAACACCTTGAAAAACCTCGCCCAACTGGATGGTGCCTTCAAACGCTTTCAAAACCCCCACACCTACCACGTGAGCCTCAGCTCCCACCTCTTCAAAACCAAGCAGAAACTCCTGCGCCACGCCGCTCGAACCCACAAGGGCGGATGAACCAGGCCAATATCGTAACTCTACAACGTATCCAATCCCTCAAAACGTGATTGAATGATCTGCTGCTCCTTCCATGAGCCTCTTATTCTATGGTCCTTCGAAATTTGTTCCCCTAGCCTTTTTGAAATTTATTTCAAGTCTTACTAATCTTGAAATGATTCTTATCTGCCATAACTATCCTTTTATGGCAACTTAGCGTCCAACAACTGGGAATATAAAAAAATAAGCTTTACATCCCGATTTATTTGTGTAATTATCTCACGTCCCGGAGCAGTCTACATTCCCCGGATAGCAACTACTCTCTTTTTTCATCGGGACGTCAGACGAAGATATCTTATATCGCTGGTTCCGACCCTAATCGCTGTATTAACTTGGTGTCCATCCACAAATAGAATTTGGGCACTTACATTAGAAAAAACCAATGAGGAGGCCCATGGTGCCAACAAAAAGCCTCTGTCTACTGCCTATCCTTGTAATCTTTCCAATCTTAACCACGCATTTCCGAGTCACTTCTGACCTACCCATTCTTTCACCTTTCCCAAAAAATGGTATATGGATGCGACAAAGCTCTTTTTGAACAAGGAGGTACAGCATGTTCCTTTTCAAGCAAAGGTTCCGCCTAAATATCGTGCTTTCCTTTCTATTGCTTCTTTTGAGTTCAAGTTTTGCCTGGGGTACCAGCGCCTCCATTTCTATTTCAGGGCATGAAGGGGCGATCTCTCTCGATGCCTCTGCATCTTTCGACAGTTATCAACATTGTGATTCGGAGAAGCCACCCAACTGTTGGAATGTCGATTCAGGCACCCTCTACGTTTATCAAGATAGCTCACTCATAGAGTCCATTCCTGGAAGCGGCTCTGCTGCCTGGTCCACTACCATTGACGGTGGCGCCATGTCTCAAGGCGATCACTCCTTTACGGCAACAGCCGTTGACTCAGAAAGCGCATCAGGTACGGACTCCACAACAATTACCATAGACAACGCCCCGGAAGTTACGGTTCAGAGTCTCGGTCAGGTGGAAGGTGCTTTTGACATCACGGGAACCGCCACCTTCAAGGAGTATTTGGGCGGACAGGAAGGTTATTTACGTATTTGGATTGATAATGTCTATTTTGGTGAGAAGTGGTACGAGGGCACCAGTATCAGCTGGAGCTACTCGGATATTGTGGGAAGCATGCTTGATGCGGGTGCATGGGGTCAAGAAGAACACACGATCTCGGTTCAAGCCTTTGCAGGAGGCAATGACGCACGATCTAATATAGCTGTAGGAACTTTCTATATAAACAACGCCCCGGAAGTTACGGTTCAGAGTCTCGGTCAGGTGGAAGGTGCTTTTGA